>JBJTUF010000072.1:0-23975 GCA_046080565.1 Cuspidothrix sp.
GCGATCGCCCTCTACCAACAGTCTTTAGAAATTAAAGAAAGCATTGGGGATGTGCAAGGAAAAGCCGCTACTTTGCACGAATTAGGTCGTATCTACGCGGACACAGGGAAAATAGAAGATGCGATCGCCCTCTACCAACAGGTTTTAGAAATTGATGAAAGCATTGGCAATGTGCAAGGAAAAGCCGCTACTTTGCACCAATTAGCTGGTATCTACGCCGACATAGGGAAAATAGAAGATGCGATCGCCCTCTTCCAAGAGTCTTTACAACTTGAAGAAAGCATTGGCAATGTGCAAGGAAAAGCAATGACATTATGCTGGTTAGGACATATAGCAAAACAACAAGGAGATTTTGTGACTGCAATGGAATATTTACAGGAGTCTTTAGAGATATTACAGCGTATTCAATCACCCCATGCTGAAACAGTGAAGGGAATTATTAATAATATGTAATTCAGCAAGCCCTATCTAGATTTCAAGGATTAATAATATCCTAAGAGGGTGTTTGAAAAGTCCCTCATAGTGTATCAAATATTTTTAGATCCCCATTGGTATTAAAACAAAAAGTATCTTTGTGCCATTGGTAAAACCATTGCAGGTTCACAGGTTAATAATTCTCCATCTGCGCGAACTTCGTAGGTTTCGGAGTCTACTTCAATATGAGGTAAAACGTCATTTAATTTCATATCTTGTTTGGTTAACTGACGAGTTCCACAAACAGCAACTGCTAATTTTTTCAAGCCTAATTGTTGGGGAATTTCTCTTTCTAAACTTGCTTGAGAAACAAAAGTTAATGATGTGGCATTTCTCGCACCAGCAAAACTACCAAACATAGGACGCATATATACAGGTTGGGGTGTAGGAATACTAGCATTAGCATCACCCATCTGTGACCAAGCAATCATCCCTCCTTTAATGACAACTTCCGGTTTCACGCCAAAAAACGCAGGGTTCCATAAACACAAATCGGCAATTTTTCCCGCTTCTACAGATCCTACATATTCAGCAATACCATGAGTAATAGCTGGATTAATTGTGTATTTAGCTACATATCTTTTAGCACGGAAATTATCTGACCTCTCCCCCGACCCCTCTCCTATAAGGCGAGGGGAGAGTGTTCCGCGTTGTACCTTCATTTTATGGGCAGTTTGCCAGGTTCTAATTATTACCTCACCAACTCGCCCCATGGCTTGGGAATCGGAAGCAATCATACTAAACGCGCCTAAATCGTGCAAAATATCTTCAGCAGCGATAGTTTCTCGACGAATACGAGACTCAGCAAAGGATACATCTTCAGGAATGCCAGCATCTAAGTGATGACAGACCATTAACATATCTAAGTGTTCATCTAGGGTATTGACTGTATAAGGACGGGTGGGGTTAGTAGAAGATGGTAAAACGTTACTTTGTCCGCAAACTTTGATGATGTCGGGTGCGTGTCCTCCTCCTGCCCCTTCTGTGTGGTAAGTATGAATAGCACGATGTTTAAAAGCGGCAATGGTATCTTCTACAAAGCCGGCTTCATTTAAAGTATCAGTATGAATTGCTACTTGTACATCATATTCATCAGCAACCGTCAAACAAGTATCAATTGTGGCGGGGTTTGTTCCCCAGTCTTCATGGAGTTTTAACCCCATTGCCCCGGCTTGAATTTGTTCTATGAGTCCTTGTGGCTGACTGGTGTTACCTTTCCCTAAAAATCCCAGGTTCATAGGGAAGGCATCAGCAGCTTGTAGCATTCGGTACATATTCCATGGTCCAGGGGTGCAAGTTGTGGCATTTGTTCCTGTAGCTGGGCCTGTACCTCCACCAATCATAGTTGTAATACCAGAAGCAATGGCCACTTCAATTTGTTGGGGACAGATAAAATGGATGTGGGTATCTATTCCTCCCGCCGTGAGAATCATTCCCTCACCGGCTAAAGCTTCTGTTCCTGGACCAATAATGATATCTATATTGTCTTGAATATAGGGATTTCCGGCTTTACCAATTTTGTAAATTTTGCCATCTTTAATGCCAATATCTGCTTTGACAATCCCCCACCAATCGAGGATTAAAGCATTAGTAATTACTAAATCTACAGCACCATCGGCGTTAGAAATTGGAGATTGTCCCATGCCATCTCTGATGACTTTTCCGCCACCAAATTTAACTTCATCACCGTAGGTTGTAAAGTCTTGTTCTACTTCTATAAATAGTTCTGTGTCAGCTAGTCTAATTCTATCTCCTACTGTTGGCCCGTAGGTTTGGGCGTAGGCGTGGCGGTTCATTTTGTAGGGCATTTTTTGATCCTTTTGATGATTACTGTAATTGATTTTTACCGAAAATAAATAATTAAGAAATAACGAACCGCAGAGGCGCAGAGGACGCAGAGAAAGAATTTAGAGATGTCCGTTAATTTTGTTGTTAAATCCGTATATTTCACGGCTACCAACTAGGGGAATTAAGGTTATTTCTTTTTCGTCTCCTGGTTCAAATCTCACTGCTGTACCTGCGGGAATATCTAATCTCATTCCTCGCGCTTTTTCTCTGTCAAAATGTAAGGCTGTGTTGACTTCGTAAAAGTGAAAATGTGAGCCTATTTGAATGGGTCTATCTCCTGTATTTGCTACTATTAATTTAGTCGGGGGACGATTTGCATTGAGTTCTATTTCACCTGGTGGGGTAATTATTTCGCCTGGTATCATCATTGAGTTTTCCTGATTTAAAGGTTTTCTAAAAATTGTACAAAGGGTTTGAATGCTTGTGGACATAGTTCGGCTATATCTTGATATCTAGCATTTTCTAGTATTCTGCGTGCATCCACAGAACCTTTATATTTTTTACTACATTCTCGAAAGATTTTTTCTACAATATCTTTAGGTGGAATATTATGATTTTGTTCCTCAACTGGTATTGTCCATGTTACACAAAGAGAATTAACACCGAGTACATTTATTAGTTGGGATTCAGCAGCTAAAATTAAGGCTTCTAAATCATGTTTAAAGCAAAAGACTCGAAAACGCTCTTTTAAGCGATTGTCATTAATTCCTTTAGACTGTAATACCTGATTAAAATTATTTAAAACACCATTTTTTAGTTCTTCAATTGTTTCATGTTTAAATCCCTTATTTTTGGGATATAGGTCTGGCATGATTACCACAATTGACTCCGACTGATTGTAGATAATATTGACTGCTTTGGTTGGAATTTTTGTCAATAAATCTTTCTTAGCATCTCCTCCTTTATCATTATCATTTCCCTTAACTGCAAAAAATTTGATACTAATACCCTGCTGTAATTTCTGCTCAATTAAAGGTGCTAATAGTGCCTCCATTGCATATTTATCAGATGTACCTTCTACATAAATTTCAACTCTCATGGAAGTCTCTCTAATTCATCGCTACGGTGTAATTGTTCTATTTCATCTGAGCCAAAATCATCAAGCATATCTCTTAAAACTTGAGAATTTCCAGGTTTAATAAATTTAGCTTCCCCGTTTTCCTTTCTGATAACCGCAATTCGAGAAATATCAAATTGTGTGAGAAAATAAGATGAGTGAGTAGCTAATAAAATTTGAGTGCGTTCAGAAGCTTTTTCAAATAAAGCAGCAAGTACGGGAAGGGTACGAGGATGAACACCTTGATCTGGTTCATCAATACAAATTAAAGATGGTGGATTTGGCTGTACACAAAGACAAATCCAACAAATTAAACGCAAAATTCCATCTGATAAATCAGCAAGACTTAACTCTTGATCAATTCCTGATTCTTGCCAAAAAGCGATCACTTCTCCTGGTCCACCGCGTGCTTTTACTGTTAATCCTTTAAAACCAGGAATTACAGAACGTAAATGTTGTTGTAGTTCGTCAAATGCTGTTCTATGTTCAGTCATTAAATAATGGAGAACTGAACTTAAATTACCTGCATCTTCATGTAAAATCGGTTCTTGTTCTATGACAACTGATTTACGAATTTTGTGATTGGCTATATTAAAAGAACTATAAAATTCCCAGTTCAGAATATATTCGCATAAATTGTACAATGGTTCTATTGTTGAATTTATCATTGTACTCAACATCAACTGATTATTGCGTTTTTGAGAAAATTCTCCAAGTCGTTTTATTGGTTTTTTACCCATTAAAAACTTGTTAATGCCTCCTATAGTTTCCATGTATATAAAATGATCTTTTTCTTGACCTTCTGATAAATTTGATGATTCTATACGCTCAAAAGCAACTTGTGTCCTGCCAATAGGTCCCATAATTTCTCCTGAATATTTCAGACCATTTGGTAAATCTGAATCAAATTCAATTTCCCATTGGAATTTTGCAAGTCCAGGATTATGAAAAATTTGTTGACCGATAGAACCAGAAACGATTTCTGGTGGTATATCGTGATAAAGGCTATCACGTAAAAATTTGAGAAATTCAAAAAAACTAGATTTACCTGAACCATTAGCACCAACAATAATTTCTAATGGTTCTAACGGGGCTTCAAAATTCCTAAAAGGCCGATAACCTTGAATATTGACTGATTTTAATCTCATATTATTGTTTCCTTGATTTGTACTTTCTCCTATTTTAATCTTTGTTTAACGAATGGGATTATGTACAGTTACTAACTTTGTGCCATCAGGAAAAGTGGCTTCTACTTGGACATCATGAATCATTTCTGGTACACCTTCCATGACATCATCACGAGTTAATAAAGTTGTTCCATAACTCATTAAATCTGCTACAGTTTGACCATCTCTTGCACCTTCTAAAATAGCAGCAGAAATAAAAGCCACTGCTTCAGGATAATTCAATTTTAAACCTCTATTTTTGCGTCTTTCCGCTACTAAAGCAGCAGTGAAAATTAATAATTTATCTTTTTCTTGGGGTGTAAGCTGCATTCTTCTTTCCTCTGTGTCCTCTGTGCCTGGAGTGGTTCGTTCGTTCGTTCAAATCTGCCAGACTCTAGGAATACAATTACCACGATTTAGACAAGATACTCGTAACATTTGCCAAATATTTGTAAACCAAGTTCTGACTTCAGAGGTAGAATTACCACGATATCGGCACAAAAATCCATGTTGTAAACGAGTTACCCCAGCATCAGAGTTTTGAATAATTAAACAACGTGCTTGGTTGATAATTTCTGGTGATAGAGGAAAACCAACACAAATAAAACTTCCAACAACGGAGTTTCCTGCTAAACCGTGGGGACTATAAAATACTTCTTCGTTGCCGGGTACAATTTGTCTGTCAATCCATAATGGGATATTATCTTGCCATATTTCGGTATGCGATCGCATTTCTCCCGCTAAAAACTTTTCTCCTCTAGCACTTCTACCAAATCTCGTAATTTCCCAGCCTAAAAAACGCGCACCTGGGGCTAATTCTACCCGCAAATCTTGACGATAAATTGCGGCATTAAATAAAATAGTTTCTTGGGGTAAATATTCTAAACAAGCATCAGCATCAACTTGGATATTGACGGTTTGTTTTGCCAGTAAGCCATTACTACGATATATTTTACTTGCTGCTGCGGTGGTAATTAAAGCTTGGGAATGGGGTTGGAGGTGAATATCAGCACATAGGCGATCGCCCCCCACAACGCCTCCAGCCGTGTGCAAAATCACGCTATGGCAAACTTCTTGTCCTTCTGGATAAAAGGGGCGCTGTAGATTAAAAGGGGCTTGATGGTGGTTGTAAATTAACTGAGTCGAATTTTGGCGATTAGCATAAACTAAATTAAGTTTGCCATGCCAACCTTGCTTTGTTTCTAGGTTATGTGTCATTAGCAATTACCCATTTACCCCAATCTTGACGCATTTGAGAGTTGGGACTAAAAGCCGCCGCATAACAATAGCTACAACCATATTGACAACCTCAATAAGGATTAAGAGTAAAGTCATAATCAGCAATAAAACCACTAGCTTTAGTTAGGAGTGATTTAGCATTTTGAAAATAAATATTGGTATCACCGAACTTTTCTTTAACTAATTTTGTTGGTGTACATTTTGTATAACATTCATACTGGATCTTAGTCATATTTAAAACCATAAATTATCAAATATAAAAAATTATCTTACAAGATGGGTGAAAATTTTATATATCCCGATATTATCTGAGGAAAACGGATAAGAAGACAAGTTGATAGTTGACCAATA
Source organism: Cuspidothrix sp. (assembly GCA_046080565.1). Lineage (GTDB taxonomy): Bacteria > Cyanobacteriota > Cyanobacteriia > Cyanobacteriales > Nostocaceae > Cuspidothrix. The sequence continues at coordinate 6,136 of JBJTUF010000072.1, forward strand.
TCCTCTCACATTTGAGCATTTCTTGTGAACCTGTTAATTTTTGTACCATTTCAGGTGAAAATATAATAATATCTCCATAAATATAGCATCTATCACCAATATGACAGCCAAAGTAATTAGTATTTGCAACCTCAAGGGTGGAGTTGGCAAAACTACCATAGTCATGGCCTTAGCAGAGTATCTAGCAGGAGATACAATGTATAATCAGCGTGTACTTGCTATTGACTTAGACCCGCAAAGTAACTTAACTACTGGGTTAATGTCGGAGGAAGTCTGGGAATGGGAGTATCATCACCGACGTTTAACATTACCTTTTTTATTTAAAAATGCTCAACAGACTGTAACTAATGGTAATTATGAAGTTTATGGGATGCCAAAGGTAGCAGTACAATTAGGTGCAGCAGTTCAAGTTCTCCCCGTAGATGCGATGTAAACAGCACTCAGTATTATAGCTGTAGCTAGGATGATTAGGGCATAATTTATCCTTGAAACTTAATCATAGCAAGGGGTTTACTATTGCCTCCTACCTTATCCTATAAGTTTTTGATTATCCCCATCCTCTACATCCCCAGAAAAATGGTTGTATATAAATATGACATATATATTTAAGTAATCAAAATTGGATTTTTTTATATGAAGTATTTTTACAGTCATCTAAAAATAAAGTCCGAGAAAATGCTGAAATTATAAGGCGTAGAGACTGCCTCTGTATTCTTGCGAGGAAATAATTGATATAAATTACAAAAATGTAGTTTTTGATACAGAATAGTGACTTAGATTCAGTAGACAATCTACTATCTTTAGTTATAAATATTCTAAAGAGTAATAAATCAGAATTTAATTTTGATTTCTAGAATTGCCATAAATCGCTATTTCACATCAGTAAACAGGAGACTTTATTGAACTATTTATGGTCTTTTTATGTTGCTATTTTTTCTTAAAATATTCAAGAATTGTGACAGATTCACAACTTGCATATTGACGAATGATCTCATTTCATGAGAAATAGATTATTGATGATTAAAATACTATTTCTGTTTTCCTATTTTTGGGAATTTAGGAATATGCAAATCAGATTAAAAGCCTAACTTAAATTCAGTTATTCCGGGCATTTTAATGAACAAAATTAATACAGCTTTTCTAGCAGGAAAAACAGCAATGAATAAACCTATTCGTCCCTTGTATCGCCTTCTAGCACTAGCTATAGGTTCAATGGTGTTAGCAATTTTCGCGCCTACAATTGTTCATGCCGCAGACCCTGTGACATTGGAATCTTTAGACGCAACTACTAAACAATTACAAATTTCCATTGATACTACCTGGGTACTACTCACAGGCTTTTTAGTATTCTTCATGCAGACTGGTTTCTCCATGTTGGAGGCGGGTTTACTGCGCCAAAGAGGGGTAGTTAACGCCCTATTGGAAAATTTTATTGATGCGGCTGTCACCATTATTATCTGGTGGGGTGTGGGTTTTGGAATCGCCTTCGGTACAAGTGCTGGAGGATTTATTGGTACAGACACTTTTTTCTTGAGTCAATTACCAACTGATGGTGTTTTTACCAATGGTGGTGTACCAGGAATAGCTTCTGGTCTCAATGCTTATACTCTGTTTTTCTTCCAATTTGCCTTTGCAGCTACTGCCAGTACAATTACTACTGGGGCAATGGCGGGAAGAACAGACTTTATTGGTGATTTAATCTATAGTGCCATCATGGCAGCATTTAGCTATCCCATAGTTGTCCATTGGGTATGGAACTCTGGCGGTTGGTTAGCAAAAATGTCCTTTCATGACTTTGCTGGTAGTAGTGTAGTTCATACTGTTGGCGGTTGGACAGCTTTAGTAGGTGCTTTTTTACTTGGACCCCGCCCTGCACGTACTCCTTGGGGACAAATTCCCCCCGCCCATAATTTAGGTTTGGCGGCTTTGGGAACAATGATTCTCTGGTTTGGTTGGTACGGTTTTAACCCTGGTTCAACTTTAGGTACTGGCAATCCTGGTTTAATTGGTTTAATTACGGTGAATACTACCCTTGGTGCAGGTGCTGGGGCATTAGCGGCGATGTTTTATCAATACCAACGTTCAGGTAAGTGGGATTTAGTCTATTGTCTGAATGGTTCTTTAGCTGGTTTGGTCGGTATTACCGCAGGTTGTGCGTTTGTAGCACCTTGGGCGGCGGTTTTAATTGGGTTAACTGGGGGAATTTTAGTAGTTTTGGGCATTGATATTATTGAAGCTTGCAAAATTGATGACCCTGTGGGAGCATTTGCAGTTCATGGTATCAACGGCATGATGGGTACACTGGCAGTAGGCTTTTTAGGTAAATCTGAACTTACTTTAAACAAAAAAGCTGGTCTGTTATTAGGTGGTGGTTTTGATTTGCTGGGTGTGCAGATTTTGGGGATAGTTGCAATATCAGTTTTCACTATTGCTTTTGCCTTTGTGATGTTCACGGGACTAAATGCCATTGGTAAGCTGCGTGTTAATCCTCAAGCAGATAAAATCGGCATTGATAGTTATGAACATGGTGCAACTGTATGGCCTGATGTTTATGCAGTTGAAGAGTTCGTAGAGGAGGAAAAAAATCACTCCAAACATTCTCAAATTGGAACTTATGAGGGCGAATAGCTAGGAGTTAAGGAGGCAAGAGGTAGGAGGTAGGGGCGAACGGCCGTTAGCCCCTACAGGAGTTCAGAAAAAAGAAGAAACTATAGAAGATGATTCTTTTCTCTGTACCTGTCCATCCCTGCATTCTAGAAGTTAAGCTGCACTTTCGACGGGTTTGGCTTCTGGTAACAGCCGCTTCACGCCTTGCTTGACAAAGGCCTCCAAAACAGCTAATTTCTGATTTTGTTGGAAGACGGTTTCTAAAACTTGGCGCAGTTTGTCCAGATTTAAGGAATTTCCTGTTTCTAAGGCTGTCTCTTGCTGTTCAAAATATGCCACTAAACTTAATCCAGCTACTCTGGTGAGATAAGCAGCACTAACTCCTTCTACCATTCCGCCAGCGATAAAGGTAGCAAGATTAGTTTTGAGAATACCAGTTACAGCTTTGGTAGAAAGTTCTACTAAGCCTAATTTCAACATCAAACTTCCCATAGTTCCGGCTATTTGTTGTGCTTGTTCTAGGGAAATTTTTTGTTGATAAATGTTACCTAAATCCATGACCATTTGGCCATTTATCGCGGCTGTGGCCAGAATATCTAAAGCGGGTAAGGGGTTAGCAAATGCTGCTGCTGCTGCAATCCACTGGTATTGTTCTATAATGGGTGTCGAGCGATCGCGTCTGACTCCATTTAAACAATTTTTAGCTTCAGCTTTCAATAATAATACTTTGCGATTTGTAGTATTACAAACTAGCTGTTCACATTGTTTTCCTAATACTTCTCCTAACTGTTGGGTTAACTGTTGAATGTCTGGTGCTGGTTGTTCCATCCATTCTTGAACAGAACCATTTTCTTCATGTTTGCGGACTTTGATAGGTACAGGAGAAGCCGCAGTTGCAATCACATTTAAACCCACGCGCTGTTTTAATGATTGGAGAATTGTCGCGCGTTCATCGGGTTGATACTGATCCTGTTTGTTGAAAACCAATAATGTCGGTTGTTTTGCGGCTTTTATTTGTTGCAAAGCTTGAAATTCTGAATCTGTCAAATCACCATTAGTCAAAAATAAGACAAAATCAGATTTCTGCATTGCAGATAAAGTGACTTGATCAGAATTTTCACCAACTGGGGCAAATAAAGGTACTGTTTCTTCAAAATGCCAAGATATTTCTGGTAATATTTGGGTATTTTGAATAACTTCAATAATCGTACTTTTACCTACCGATTTCCCCCCAGTGACAGCAACAGACATTTTCTGTCTGTTGAGTTCTACAGGCAATTGAGTGAGTTTTTCTCGGAGTGTAGCTAGATAAGGATGATTGGTGGATTCTTGGGCAAGTTGATTAATTATAACTTCGGTTTGAGCGATCGCTTTTTCTACAGAAGCTCTATCTACAACTATATCATTTAGCCCTTCACCCAATTGGGGCAGATTTTTTTTCAATAACCATAAACCCCCACCGACAGCTAAAGCACTCAGCAGTCCAAATTCTCCTACCTGAACTATTGAATCATGCCAGCTATCTAACATCCACAGGGAGAACGATAGTCCTAGTCCTCCCACTAATATTGGTCGCTGTAACTTCACAATTGTGATTCTCCACGCAAGGAAAAAGCTTTTACTTTACTTTAGTTCAAAACCTGGTACTAGAATTGAAACTGGTGAACAAACATTTACAAAGTCTGTCTTCGTGGTTTATTTTTTCATGATGATTACATCATACCAAATTAATATCAAGGAAAATTGACCGCAGATAAACGCGGATAAACCCAGATTATAATTATTCTGTACAGTGGGACATAAAATTGATATCAGTGTTGAAGATAATAATTAAATCTGGTTCGCAGTTGTTCTATTGTTAAATCTTGCGTCCAATATTCTATTAAAGCATGACCAAATGCCCAAGCATTACGATCTGGTGTAGATGGATTTTCTAACAACAATGGCCATAGAGATAATAAATCAAAATTGCGAGATTTGGAATTGTCTGTATTTAATAGGGGAAAAAGTTCATAAGCCATTTGTAATTTACCAATGACTATAGGTAATTGTTCAATGGGAATTTGTTCCGCGAGTAAATAAGCTAGGGTAGGAGTACCTGTTGACAAAGTGGAAATAAATTGCAAAACTGGACTTTTTAATAATGCAGTAATTCCTTGGGTAGTGGTCATTTGAAATGTGTAATGATCAATAATTTTAGCTGCTGCTGTGGTGCGGGTTTCTAAATTCCGTAAAAAGCGAGTTAGCCGTAATTGTTTAGCCGGATCTATTACGGATAATAATCCTGAAGATAAAGCTTCTATATTCCAAGCACTGCGATTAATTTTTCGATCACTTGTGACGATAGGTAAAACTAAATTAGCAATATTTCCTAATTGTTCTTGGCGATAGTTTGTCGCTTCCCTAATAGAAATTTCCTTGGGTTTTTGTCCTTTTTCCCAATCATAAGGAGGTTGCCATTCGCGGATAGGACGCAAACGATCTACTTGAGTTACAATAGTAATAATTGGTAAATCCGCAACTTTTGATTTTACATCTTGAATAAAATCTACATCCATCTGCAAAGCTGGATCTAGACCAGGAGTAACTAATAATAGTAAATCAGCATTACTAGCATAATCAATCACTAAATCTCGCAAATCTTCCCGTTTTACCTGTTCATAACCAGGAGTATCCCAAAGGTTGAGAATTTCCCCATTTTCCGTTTCCCAATGATAATTTTGAATTGTATCTGTACTAGGTAAAACATCAACCGCAGCCAATTCATCTTGAAAAAGAGTATTAATTAAACTACTTTTTCCTGCACCTGTGCGCCCAACAATAAGAATATTTACAGGTTTTTGAGCAACAATTTCTGGCGGTTCAGCTTGGGTGAGAATGTCGCGCAGGGTTTGAGTTTTAGTCTGGGGTAAGGTGGGGGTAGGTAATTCAATTTGAGTTCCTGCATAGAGAGCGATCGCTTGTTTACATAAATTCCGTAAAGCCGCTTCTCTTAATAATTGACTCAAATTTATTAATAATTCCTGAGAAGCACGATTTCCCACACCTTCACTAGCTTTTTTAGCCACCGCAGCCACAGGATTTAATACCCATTGCGCCCAATTCCAAACTTTCCATAATTTACGGGCAGAAGGTTCTAATTTACGATAGACTTCATAAGTTTGATAAGCTTGACCAACAGTAACTTGATTAAGAACAGAAGATAATTTTTCCATCCATTGATCCATATCATCCACTGTACCGCGAATTAAACCATAAACTTGGGGAATGTAAATATTTAAAAGCGGATATTTCACTTCTGGATTATAAATATGAGAAATTGCTACCACTAAATCTTGACATCTTTTCCAAAAAATTTGCCAATCTTCCCAAATAGGTAAATCATTAGCTGATGCAGTGAGAATATTTTGTAACGCTATTTCTACCGCTTTATTCGTATCTGTTTCCATCACAGAATTATTTTCTGTAGTAGCTTCTAACTCTTCTTTAACTTCTGCAAAAACAGCTTCAATTCGATTGATTTCCGGTTTAGTCCAGCGTACCAATAACCACCGCCAACCGACAAATACAAATGTAAATAAAGCCCAAATCCAACTTAATCCCCAAGTATGAATTTGCGTTCCTGCGGAGATGAGAAGGAAAGAGATAATTACCGCAATTGGTGAAACTAAGATTATCCATTGCCAGATTTTTAAACGGATCATTGTTTTATACCTATTTTTGTTGTCGTGTGAATATTTCTATTGTCAATCTAATACTAATATAATGGGTTGTAGTGTGTAACAGAATGTAATCATCTCTCGGTTATAGTCCGCAGGTAGTCTAAGTTAATATAACGAGTTGTGGTTAAAGTGGAAATTTTATTAGCTTTTACGATAAGATTTACGTGAATAAATCACAAAAAACTGCCTTGAGTACCTTGAAATTATGCTTGTAGACTTCACTGTTGAAAACTACCGTTCCATTAAAGAACCTGTAACCCTCAGTGCTGTTGCTCAAAAACAAAGCGCTCGCAAGACAAGCGCAACCAGCAAACGCAAAGGAATAAAATCAGATCATGAAATTGCGCCTGGGTATCATGTTGAAGGTTGGGATATGGAGATTTTACCTGTTTTAGCAATTTTTGGAGCTAACGCATCAGGTAAAAGTAATGTTATTCAAGCTTTGGATTATTTATTAATGATGATGACTCGTGGTGTAGAGAAAACTGTAAATAGCAGTATATATTTTAAATATGCAAAACTAGATCATTTTAAATTAGATAGTATCTCCGCAAAACAACCTACAAAGTTTGAATTAAGAACTCTATTTGAAAATAATATTTATACCTATTCACTAGAAATTAATCAACATCGCGTCATTTCGGAAAAATTGGATTACTCCTTACATACAACCAAACGAACTCGGCGATTGTATCATCGTCAATGGGATGACAATAACAAAAAATTTAGCTGGAAAACTGGCGATGATTTTGCTGGTCCGCATAATCAACTTCAACAAAGCATTAGAGAAAATGAGTTATTTATAAGTACATTACTCAAACTAGAAGTAAATATAATCAAATCTCTAATACAATGGTTAACTATTCGTATACTTGGTATCAATTTAGGTAATGAAGAGATGTCAATTAGTGTCATTAAAGAATTAATGAAATATAGTGTTAATGATAATAATAAAGTTTTTTTACGAGTCTTAAAAATTGTACAAAAATTTGATATCGGTATATCTAGAATAGAAATAAAAAAAAGATATGATGATAGTTCTGAATATAATATATATGCTATACATAATACCAATGAAGGAGATGAAATTTACTGGAATTTAGATGAAGAGTCATTAGGAACACAACGCTTGTTTCATTTAGCATTTTATATAGTAATAAGTTTAGGAGTAGGGTTATTGATAATAATTGATGAATTAGGAACAAATCTCCATCCAAATATTATAAAAACTCTTATTAAAATGTTCCAAAATCCCAAAACAAACCCAACAAATGCTCAACTTATTTTCACAAGCCATGATAATACATTACAAAGAAATAACTTACTAAGACGTGATCAAATATGGTTCACACAAAAACGTCCTGACCATAGTACAGAATTATACCCTTTAACAGATTTCCATGTCCGCAATGATTTAGCAATTGATAAAGCTTATTTAGATGGACGCTTTGGTGCAGTTCCATTTTTACCATCTGATGAAGAAATGATATTACAGGGTGATGAGGAATGTCCAGAAAGTTAGAACGTCGTCAACCTAGCAGGAAAATTACTCAAAAAATATTAATTGCTTGTGAAGGAAGTAAAACAGAACCAATTTATTTCAATAGCATTCGTAATGAATTACGTTCACCAACTTTAGAAATTATTGTCTTGCGTAATCAAGGGAAAACTGACCCAGGTAACATTATTGAAATACTCATCGAAAAACGACAGCAAATGAAAGATGAAAAAAGATGGACTACAAATGATGCTGCTTGGGCTGTTTTTGATGGAGATGAACATATTGAAAAAAGTCGTATAAGTTGGGAAAATGCAATTAATCGAGCTAATAGTCAAAAGATTAATTTAGCAATTACAAATCCCTGTTTTGAACTTTGGTATTTAATACACTTCCAAGACCATTTATCTCAAATTAACCGTGATAAATTAGTTAAATTACTAGATAAACATATACCTAAATATGACAAATCAATGTGTTTATATCCCCAACCATTAAAACTACTAACTGAAACGGCTATTCAACGGGCTGAAAAAATAGCCAAACAGATAGAACGTAATGAATTATATGAATATTCAAATCCTTGTTGTAGTGATTTACCCAAACTAATTAGTAGCTTATTAGATTTAAAATAAACTTACTAAACTCATAATATCACTTATTTCATTCTAACAGCACTCTGAGCGATAATAAATAACATCTCCTTTTTCTAAAACTCTGTGTCCTCTGTGTCTCTGTGGTTCGTTTTAAAAATCTGTAAAAGATACACTAATAAGTAGTTGGACAAAAATATTTACAGTCATTGCGAGCGAAACTAAGCAATCTCAACCCTTGTGATTGCTTCATTTCACTTCGTTCCATTCGCAATGACATTGTGTAATTAATTCTGTCCATGTACTTAAACAATCTACAAACTAAATTCTGCCGCATTATCATCATCTAAACTGCTATCTTTCACCACAACCGTAGGATGAAAATTAGCACCGTGAATTAACTCACCAAACTTAATTTCTGGATTTTGATAAATCACATTTAACACACTAATAAAATCCCGGATAATTTCCCCTGGAGTCAGCAAAGCTTCAGCACCTAAACGACTGACAATTTCTTGAATAAACTCCTCTAATTGTGGAGTTGTTAAAGTGGTTTGATAACTAAGATTCAAAGCATGAATTTCTGTCAACCGTTGTAAAAGTGTCAGTATTTCTGTTGCAGTTAAGGGATTGAGTCGAATCACAGGACCCATATATTCTTGAACATTAGCTTGAGTAGCAAAACGGCTTTCTTTAGTGCGTCTACGCCAAGCTTGGTCTGCAAAAAGTCCGCGATTTGGGTCCTCTAAAAATTTGGTTGTTCCACCAATAAAAATACCCAAATTTTCCGCTTTACATTGCATAGTATCATTAAATATTGTCAACAGGCGATTATAATTTTTTTCACGGGTAACTGTCGTAGATATTTGATATAAATTCACAGCTTCATCCATGAAAATTAATAAGCCCCTGTAGCCAATTTCCGCGACAAATTTAGCTATTAATTTAATATAATCATACCAGCTATCATCATCAATAATTACTCGCACACCTAACGCGGATTTAGCTTCAGTTTTTGTATTAAATTCACCTCTTAACCAACGCAAGGAGGCATTTTTTAAATCATCATCATCTAAGCGATAACCACGCCAATAAGCAATAATTACATTACCAAAATCAAAGCCATGAACTAAGTCTTCAATATATTGAATTACTTCTCTAATTTTAGTTTCTACTTTGTCATCAAACCCTTCATCATTGGGGCGCATTCCCGTTTCTTTAGCTACTTCTTGCTGAATTTTATTAATCCAACCTTCTAAAATGGAAATTAAAGCACCACCGTCAGGACGAGTTTTTGTAGCTAAATGGCTCATTAATTCTCGATAGGTTGCTAACCCTTCGTTATTACTTCCTGCTAATCGGCGTTGATAAGATAAATCAGCATCAGCAACTACAAATCCTTGCTCTATGGCTCGGTTTCTCATCATTTGTAACATGAAACTTTTACCTGAGCCATAGTTACCAATTATAAACCGAAATGCAGCTACACCTTCTGCGATATCATTGAGGTTTTGTAAGAGACTATTAAGTTCTTTTTCTCGACCAACTGCTATATGTTCAATTCCTATTCTGGGTACTACTCCCGCACTCAGAGAATTAATTAAAGCAGTAGATATTTTTTTTGAGAGTTTCAGCTTGGTCATGTAGTTTATTTTATTAAATTATGAATATGTGATATTGTTATATAGCGTTTTCCAGTCTACAGCACTTTGCGTAACGGTTTGATACAAAAATTTAGGACAAAATTATTACATCAAGCCGGAAACTAAGATATGAACTGTACCAGATAGACGTGCAAAGTGCTGTAATGAAGTAAAAAATTATCTGCGTTCAAGTATTATTCCTTGTACTTCACTTGAATGGTAATGGCTATATTTTACCATATTTATAGATCCTAATTACTAATTTCAGTGTATTTTGTAATCATTGTTTTCACATTTATTAAATGTTCTTCGATAATCTTAGGAACTTCTATATTAGTTTCAATAATTAATTCACCGATGGTATTATTGGCGATTTCATTGATGGCATCAATCAGGAGATTGGGCATGGTAATATTGGCTTCAGCAATTTGTTTAATGGTTGGGAAGGGGTTATCTTGCTCAACTATAGCTTTTAGAACTTCAATTTCGTAAGCTGGGAGATTTTCTAAAAATTGATGCCATTCTGTGGGTAAATTTTCTAGATGATTATTTTTTGAATCTAATGGTTCTAATAATTCATCAAAAGGAAATAATTCTGGAGAAATTTCTCCATTACTAGGTGATGTTGAGGGATTAATTGTTTCTACTTGTTGGAGTAATTCCCAAACTTGATTTTGCAATAAATCTCGTTCTTCTTGTAGGAGAGAAATTTGATTTTGTAATTGATGAGCTTCAGATTGTTGGGCTAATGTCTTATTCTGTAAAGAAATGAGGGTATTCTCTAGATTATTTTTGGTTGTAGTTGTTTGGTTTAATAAATCATTTTGTTTAACAATTTTTAGCTCTTGTGTTTGAATTTCTAGTCGCAATTCATAGAGTTTTTCTTCAAGTTGTGGCTTAAGTCTTTCTAATAAAATTACATCATTTTCTAGTTCTTGTTTTTCTTGCTTGAGGGTATCAATTTGGGGTTGAATTTGGTTAAGTTCGGCGCGAGTAGCATTATAATTTAGTTCTAATCTGCGCTTTTCGGAAATCAGATTATTACAACTATTATTTAGTTCTATATTACTATTTTCTAAGTGTTGAAATTCCGTTTGCAGATTATAAATATCAGAGTGAATTTGCTTTTTTTGCGCGGCTAATGTACCTATGTCTCGATGTAAATTATCGCGTTGATTACGACATTCAGAAATTTGGTTTTCTAGTTGCTGAGTTTCTGTATACAATAAATTTCGGTATTCTTCTAATTGCTGAATTTCTCGGACGATACGGGCTTTTAATCCTTCTATATCTCGAATGCGTCTTTGTAGAGAACCAATTGTCCGCAATTCATCAGTTCTACGACGTTTATCAACCAGAAATGCAGCACAATAAGTGGCTAAGACAGTAATGATCCCGGTGAAAAAAGCTTTAGAAAAATCCCAATTGGGAACAAGACTTAAACCAAAACTAACACTAAAAGCGGCTATACCTAAGACAACTTGATAACTAAAGATTGTTGGTTGGAGTTTACGCGGTTTAAGTGTGGTCACGTTATTGGCACTATTAGTAATTAAAGTCATTATTCCTCACATTTTCAGTTGTAAATATACAGGTATAATTAGGTTGATACTACATGATAGGTGACTTTAAATCATGACTCTGGAGTAGGATTTTGAGTTTCGCCAAATACAGCTAAATCTGCTTTTAAGAAGTCAATAAACTGTCTTGCTGTTCTGCCAGAACGTCCGTTATGACGGGTTGCCCATTGTAGGGCTTTAAATTCTAAATCTTCAGGATCAATATTGATGTTTGCTGCTAGGTGCTGGACTATTTGTAAATAGGTTTTTTGATCTGCGGGTTCAAAGGTTAATGATAGACCAAAGCGATCGCTAAAAGATAACTTCTCCTGCATTGTATCCCACCCATGAACTTCATTGTGATCCTTGGGTGCTGGTCTATCAGCGAAATATTCCCGGATGAGATGGCGACGGTTAGAAGTAGCATATACAACCACATTTTCCGGTCTAGCAGTTAAATTTCCTTCTAAAACTACTTTCATTGATTTAAAGGCATCATCATCTTCTTCAAAGGAAAGATCATCTACAAAAATAATAAATTTTTGGGCAACTCCCCGCAATTGTTCCACAATTTGGGGTAAATCTGGCAATTGTGATTTAGTAACTTCGATTAAGCGCAAATTTCTATGGCTATACTCATTTAATAGTGCTTTAACTAAAGAAGATTTCCCAGAACCCCGACTACCATAAAGTAATACGTGCAGTGCTGTTGCTCCTGACAATAAAAACTCCGTGTTTTTTACTAAAGCATCTTTTTGCCATTCGTAACCTACCAGAGTAGACAATTTCACCGAGTCAGGATAGGTAATACCCTCTAGCACCCCATTTTGCCAGCGAAAAGCCAGATATTGAGCAAATAAACCAGTTCCATGTTCTCGATAATATGTGGCTAAATCTTCTAGAGCATCACTCCAATTTTGTAACTGGGGAATAATGGCCATTAAACCTGTCTTTGTTCCTACTGCTTCCGGTTCTCGATACCAAACCACAGGAGAAATCGCTAAATGAGTCGCTACTTGTACCCACTCACTTAAAATAGCACTGTTACATTCATATAAACTTTGTAATATTTGCAAATCATGTTCCACAGCCCCTAGTAAAGATGAGGGTAATTTGCTATACTCCTGCCGTTGCGCTAATTTGCTAAAAGGATTATCTGCAATCAGGATTTGTTTAAGTAGATATTCTTCCCAAGTTTGCTCACTGGCTGCTAAAGCTTGAAAATAACTGCCATAGGCTTGCAAGCAGTCCCGCCCATCTGCATCAGTATAACGGATGGTTTGTAATAAATTCAGAAAGGTTCTACCAACTTCATTATCTAGAACAGACTGATACAGTAACAAAGAAGCAGCTTGACGTTGCAGAAATTGGACTGTTGTATAAGAGGCGGTCAGCATTGGTATAGTTAGGTAAAACAGAATAGGTTACAGGAAACAGAAACAATGACATCCCTAGTAGCGCCGTGAAGTCAAAAGTAATATTGATCAAGCTTTTTGACGGTTAAGAATGGTTAGTTTATTTACGCCGTGCTGTACTAGGGTGAAATTAGTCATGTTTTATGATAACTTTAAGCTTCACATCAACAATATAGTACATTAGCTCTGGTATCAAATTGTAAATTTGTTATAAAAGTAAGTTATAATACCCGTGAATAGTTATATAAAACTTGTGCTGACAGCCAAGTGTAGCTATTTATATATTAAAGTAGAAAATATTAGGCATAATAGTAAACTATTACTGATCAGACACAGGATAAATTACTCACTCCTGTACTAGAAATATAGATTACTAACCTTTGTCAGTAACCTGTGTTTGCAGTTGATATCTACTACCAATTATTTCAGGGACAATAATCATGTTATTCAAGGTGCAACGCTCTACTAGAGATATTGTAAAGATTTTATAGTTTCTTCCGTAGACAAACAAAGTAAAAAAATAGCTAATATTGCCATTTTGGCAGGTCTTTCTGGCACAAATGGGCTATTAGTAGAGAGTAGCAATGTTTCGTAAATTTTTTACCATTAATTAAGAACTGCTACAGCCACTTCAATTTTGACTGCGGTAATTCTTTAGCCATTCAAATAACTAGGAAATAATTCATGTTATTAACTCTATCTTCTCAAAATGTTATTCAGTATCTGCACAAAGCAGGACTGTGTAGCGCAGAAGATGGCACTGCCTATAAATCTGTATTGCCAGAGAATAGCAATAAAAATTGTAATTTACTGGTAATACTGGCAGATCATCGCCAACTGCTAATTAAACAAGAGAGAAACATTAATCATAGTCAAAATTCCCATGAGTTGTTTAATGAATGGTTGTTTCACCAATTATTACAAAAATTTCCAGTGCTAGGGAATATTGGTGCGATTGCATCATCATTACTACAATATGATGCAGAAAATTCTATCCTAGTGCGGAGTTATTTAAGCGAATATGCAGAACTAGGAAAATTTTATCAACACCGTAGTATTTTCCCCACAGAAATTGCCAGCGCTATTGGTACTACGTTAGCAGGGTTACATCGGGCTACCTTTAATAAACGTGAATATCGTGATTTTATGTCTACTGCACCCGCAGGACAAATTCGCTACAATTTTTACAATCCCGCCCAAGGTCTACCATCAATCAATCCAGAAACATTTAGTACAACTCCTACGGAAGCATTAGAGTTTTATCGTCTCTATCAGCGTTATGAGAGTTTAGAATTTGCCATTGCTGATTTAGCTTATGATTGGAAACCCTCTTGTTTAACTCACAATGATTTGCATCTAAGCAATATTTTAGTCCATTCTCGTTGGGAACAACTAGATAACTGCTTGATAAGAGTAATTGATTGGGAAGCTTATACTTGGGGAGATCCAGCTCTTGATTTAGGAACTCTATTAGCAAGTTATTTAAAAATTTGGTTGTCTAGTTTAATAGTAGATCCCACCTTAGAATTAGAAGAATCTTTAAATTTAGCAATGATTCCTCTAGAAGTCTTACAACCCTCAATTTTAGCCTTAATTCGTGCTTATCTTGATGCTTTCCCCAGAATTTTAGAATCTCATCCAGACTTCATTGTCCGTGTAGTTAAGTTTGCAGGTTTAGCATTAATTCAACAAATTCAACATCAAATTGAATGGCAAAAACAGTTTGATAATAGTAGTTTATGTATGTTTAAAGTAGCCAATAATTTGTTAACCATACCGGAAAAATCAGTATTAACTATTTTTGGCATCTCAGAATCAGAAATTTTCCAATCTGTATCTAGTTTACAAGAAATTCCCCAACCTCAGAAAGAACAACAATTAGTTCCCCTGTTTTATCAAAAAACTCGTCTACGTGGTTGTTAGTCATTAGTATGGAAGAGGCAAGAGGTAAAAGTGAAGAAGTTTTAAATGAATAACTTTTACAATTTTACAACTCCTAACAATACTCCTAAACTCCTGATAGCGAAGCCATACTCCTGACTCCTTCAAACCATATTTATCAAAAATTTGAGGTGCAAAATAAGTTCATGTTTGATGATTCTACCAATCAAATCCTAGATTCCTTATTTGATATTGCCAGTAATATTCAAATAGAACCTAATTTTTCTATTTACCATCCCGATTATCAACCTTTTGCTTTACCCGCTAATATAGCGACTAGGTTTCAACAAAATCCACCATCTTTAAAAAATAAATATTTGAGTATACTTTTGAGAAATTTTCTCTACGGTATCTATTATAATGGTTCACTACAAACAGTCCTAGCAGCAAATAATCATCATTCATCCCATCTCAATTTAATCGAAAATAATAGTTTAGGTGTGGATCAAGATTTCTATGAACAACTACATCATAGCAATCATGGCACAGGACATTATGAACCAAATTGGCAGATTTTGAGAATTGAACCTGATGGTAGTATGGCTGTGCAAAAGCATGATTTAACATTATATATTGAGCCAGAATGTCATCTAAAATCCCAAACTAAGTTACCGAAAGTGGGGGAATTAATATCAATATGGATGCCTAAAAATCGCTTGCAAAATGGCTGTTATGTGGCAGTGAGTAATTTAGGGATGGAAAACCTAGATCCAGAAAACACAGATTTAGGATTGGGAAGAATATACTCTAATGTCCAATCTCCAGGGGCAATTGTGCTGATGGATAGCTTAACACAGGCACTCAATAATGAGGCGATCGCCTTTACCTTTCAAGTTCTTTATAATCCCGCCGCATATCAGCGTTATGATGCCTGTATTCTAGATTTCCACCGTCAAAATTACCCTGTAATTCGGAATATTCTTCAAACTATTTATCAAGAAAATCAAGCTTATTTTCAGCCAGAAATTCCCCTATTTACTAAATTTCTCGCCCCAGGTTTAGGATTAGCAGAAGAACCAAAACAAAAATTTGCTCCTCAAGAAAGTTTTGGTATGAATCGTTGTCAAATTGTCGCTAATGCCCTATTAGAAGCATGGGAAAGGCGGAAAAATGCCTTTGAGGAAAGAATAGAAATTATCTATCAACACTTTTCACAGAACTTAATTGACTTGCAGCACCCTTATCTCAATCCTACATCTGAAGATATTTATCAACCATTGAGTTAATTTTCTAGAAAAAATTCAAGTAGGACATTCTGATTTTACTACTTCGATATAGCAGAAGGCAAGAGGCTTTCTTGTAAAAGGCAATAGTAAAACTCTCGCTATGATTAGGTTTCAAGGATCAATTATGTCCTAATCATCCTGGCTATAGCCATAATTTAATTTTTGTAGATTGGGTAAAACCCAACATTGGCGGTAGGATAGTAAGATTTGTTGGGTTTCCTTGAGTCAACCCAACCTACGATAAATGTTATTTTACATAAAGGGAACGGTAGAGCCAGAAAAAATTCCCTATTCCCTAAATCTCAGATGCCAAGATTTTAAATGAACCCTTGGTTTGTTCCATAGAAGTTAAATATTCCTTCTCATATTCTTCAAACCGTACCATGTTTTCATGATGCAAGGGGACAGTCCAAATCGCCTTGGGAATTTTAGCGATCGCTTGACGTTTATGAGCTTTAGCATGGAGAGCAATTAAACAACCAGTTTTTTGTAAATCTTCCCTCACCCAATCGCAAGTATAACGGATCGTATCAGGGAAAATTCGGTGAGTAATCAGCCATCCTATCACCTCTCCTTGGTAACGCAAACCAAAACTCGTTAAAGCTTCCATACCTTCTTCATGTAAAAAAGGTACTAACTCTTCAGGTATCCAAGGATCTGACTTTTGCTGTTCTTCAATAGTTTTTCTTTCCTCATGAGTCAGTTCGCACCAAGGAAAAATAGTAAATGACGGCGGTAGTTTTTCATACATTTTCAGCCAAGGCGCGTCTAAAACCCGGCGATCGCTCTTACAAATTAACATTCGTGGCGTAGGTGAAGACCAAGCGCATTTTTCCAGAAGCTTTTCCAAAGCCGGCGTTGTAGCTTTTCCCGTCATATAGACCATATTCAAAAGCTGACAACCTCTTTTCAACAAAACCCCCTCTAAAAAATTGAGGAGGGCTGTACCAATACCAGTATTGCGACGTTCAGCACCAACATATAAAGATAGCACCTCCGCCGAAACTCCATCTGGTTGGATTTGAGCAAGTGCCAATCCCATAGGCTGACCTAAATCAGTAATCCCAACTGCCACCGTCATTCCTTCCTGGTCTAAAGTTTGCAGTCGAGGTCGGAAAAGAGGAAAAGTCATCTTTTCATAAACCTTTGCCGTTGAACTATCCAGAATCTCTAATGAATACATGAGTTTATGTTTAGAAAAGTTAAGTAATCCTGGGACTTTTACCCATATTATATGAAAGTACAAATTAATGTCATCAGTCTCAAACCCTTATCAATACTCAGTTTTCACCTATATTCAAACCTGAGATAAATAAACTCCTGAACTTTCCTGAACTTTCCTGAACTTTTCTGACTAGCTATTTCCAAATTTCTGTATTAAGTTAAAAAAAACAAATACCAGCATTCATCGTCACAGATGAAACAAATCTTTAGCTGGTATTACTTAACCTCAATTTACAGGGTAAAAAACCATGACTCAAGCAGAATCAAATCACTCTGATAGCGAATTAGAATTTCTTGACGAACAGCTAAAAGCTAGACTGGGTATTCAGTCAACCTTAATTGCTAAAGCTTGGACAGATGAAGAATTTAAGCAAGAATTACTCAGCAATCCCAAAGGTGTGATCGAACGGGA
>JBJTUF010000073.1:0-19149 GCA_046080565.1 Cuspidothrix sp.
GGTTTACCAATTCAAACTGAAGATGTTTTAATCGCTGCTACTGCTATTCTTAAAGATTTAATTGTGGTTTCTAATGATAGTGATTTGGCTAGAGTTGAGGGTTTAAAATTAGAAAATTGGGTAGAATTATAGAATATTGCCAAAAGTTCACAAACTTGATATACATGATCCAACCTACAAGCGATCGCCCTTTCTCACTCCAACCTACAAGCGATCGCACTTTATCAATCTAACCTATGAGCGATCGCCCTTTCTCAATCCAACCTACGAGCGATCGCACTTTATCAATCTCACCTATGAGCGATCGCTTCGATATAATGGCTAAGTTGAGTGGCGGATAACATCGGGCGCATCACCACCAAGATGTCGCCCCCGTCCGCTCCAACGTGTTCTTATGTCTTGCTTTCGTGATAAGCTCACAACTTCTCTACCGCTTTCAGCTTGTTGCTTTTGCAAATCAGCAAAGATAGCTTTCAAGTCATGATTGAATGACCGAGAATACTGTTCACGAATTCTGTGGATCTCTTCCACAATCTCATCATGAAACATAATCAACCTCCTAGAAGTTCATAGGGTGTACAAAGAATCGGCAATTCGTATCCAAAATCAATGCTGATCTCCGCCAATTTTCCCTGAATTTGAGCATTGGCAATGTGCTTGCAATTCCATGTCAGCAGATAATCCATTCCGTGAACAGTTGCAACTGCGATATGAATAGCATCAACATCAGCTTTTGCTGGAAGGTTGCTGCGACCTAAAAATTGCTCTGCTAAATCCAGCACAGATTGGTCTAAATTGAGTAATGATAGATTGCTAAGAATTTCTAGTCGTTGAGATGCAATTTTGGCATCTCCTTGGGTAGTTTCTTTCAAGACTGCTTGGGATGAGTACAGTTGAAAGTCACTGCGCCGTGTATTCCACCACTCTCTCGTTATCTCTATATTAGCCGCCACAATAATGTCTCTGCTTGGTCGAGCAGTAAGGTAGCCTAAGATACTGGTTTCAATATAGACAGTTTCACTCATACACGGTAGATTGTAAGCTACTTCATTTTAGCTTATATTTTAGGTGCGTTACATTTCATTAATGCACCCTACAAGATCGGCGATCGCACTACAAGCGATTCCTAGGTCGCGCTTCGCTATCGCACTTTATCAATCTAACCTACGGGTAAACTAACAAGTCAAGGTTCTTGAGAAAGAGATGAGATACGCTGATATAGCCGGGGACTGATGCGAAAACCAGCCTGGTTGATCAAAGCATCCATGACAGGTTGAACTTGAGGGATAAGACTTCTTTGTTTAGCAACAAGCAGAATACCCAGAATACCAATAATAGGTATCCCAAGCCGGAGAGCTTCTTGCCGTCCCAAGCGTTCATCAATGAGCAAATCATCGGCTTGTAGCTCAAGTGCCAAGGCTATAGCATTTGCTTCTCCAGCATCAAGTCCGCGTTCCTGTTGAAGCTGGTTAGCAAGTTGGGAGTTCTTAAGGAATTGGGTTTGAATCCAGTCCAGTTGGAGAATAGCTGAAATAGTAGGATTGCTGGCGGCTACCAATTCGCTGGCAACCACGTCAGGAATGATAACTTTATGGTAAATAGATTCTAGCAACCCAAGATGATCAACAAGGGCAAGATTCGAGAGAGCAGAAGTATCACTGACGACAATCATAGCCAGCCCCGACTCCGCAAGTGTTCAACATCCTGCTCAAAGTCTTCCACATCGTAATGGACACAAATATTTCGGTCTGCCAGCAGCTTTTGAAAGTTCATTATGTCTATTCCAGCAATTTTGCTGGCGCGGCTGAGGGAAATCCTCTGCTGCTGGAATAGGGCAATGGCTATTTCCTGAAGCCATTCACTCTGGTTAAAAGTTTCAGTTTTACTGAGGCTATCAGGTAGGTTCAGGGTAATTTGCATCAAGTTGTCCTCACGCAGTCACTTCTAATTTTAACTTTATCAATCCAACCTACGAGCGATTCCTACGGAGCGCTTCGCTATCGCACTTAGTTAATTTAATCTACAATGGTTAATGGTTAATTATGCGTTATTTTTCTGAGTTCTCAAGGAGAAAAAAAGCTATAATTACTAGAACGTTATTTAAGGTAGCTTAAAAATCGTGAGTAAAGTATTAACCTTGGAACTGAATGATGACGTTTATAAAGTTTTGCAACAACAAGCTACAGCAGTGGGAGTTTCAGTAGCCGAATTAGTTGCAACTTCTCTAAATCGTCAGTATAGCTTGTTAGTTAGTCCTCAATCTGATAGTGAGGAAGCACGTCAGCGTTTACTTGGCTATGCTGGTGTAATTAGTTTGGGTTACGCTACAGGTACAGATAATGAAGGTATTGATACTGATCTGGCTAAGGCTTATGATAATAATTTATAGGGTATAATTGTGTTACTTGATACATCAGGGTTGCTCTGTTTTCTCCATCAAGATGAAGCTCAACACAAAACAGCAGTTGAATTAATTTCTAATTATAACGGTCGTTTTATCACACATAACTATGTTCTCGCTGAGTTGATAGCTTTGGCATTAGTTCGACGTTTTCCTCGTTCAACGGTGTTAATGTATTCGTTGGAATTAATGGAAAATCCAAATGTAGAGATGGTTTGGGTTGATGAAATTTTACATAGGGAAGCAATGGATTTATTGTTAGTTCGACAAGATAAAACATATTCTTTGTGTGATGCTATCAGTTTTGTGTTGATGCGGAAGAAAGGAATCAGGGAAGCGTTGACTACTGATAAACATTTTGAGCAAGAAGGATTTACTCGTTTATTGCAATCTTAAACTTAAATGGATTCTTTAACTAATCAATATCGTCAGATTATTAAAAATGTTATTCAAGTATATGCTGATTTTTTTGGTAATGATGAACAGGTGAAGGTGGAAGTGGTGTTAGATGAAAAAAACGATCATTATTTATTAGTAGAAACTGGTTGGGAAAATCGCACTTTATCAATCCAAACTACAAGCGATTCCTGCGGAGCGCTTCGCTATCGCACTTTCTCAATCCAACCTACAAGCGATCGCACTTTATCAATCCAACCTACAAGCGATCGCACTTGGTCAATACAACCTACGAGCGATCGCACTTTATCAATCCAACCTACAAGCGATCGCACTTTATCAATCCAACCTACGAGCGATCGCACTTTATCAATCTAACCTACAAGCGATCGCACTTTATCAATCTAACCCACAAGCGATCGCACTTGGTCAATCTAACCTACAAGCGATCGCACCTTATCAATCCAACCTACAAGCGATCGCACCTTATCAATCTAACCTACAAGCGATCTTTATCAATCTAACTTACAAGCGATCGCCCTTCATCAATCCAACCTACAAGCGATCGCCCTTCATCAATCCAACCTATGAGCGATTTCTAGGCCGCGCTTCGCTATCGCACTTTATCAATTTCTCATGCTGCTTTCGCTAGTGGCATGAATATTTCAATGGATTCAAACGGTACAGATATTTTGTCTTCTTCTGTTCTTTCAATTAATCCGAGTTCTTCCAGGCGATTTACGTCTGTGTGTACGTTTGAATAGTTTCTTTCGGCTGTTTTTGCCAGCGCGTAAATACTGCATGGCTCTATTTTGCTTAAAGTATCAAGCAAATCAAGTCGAGCAGGCGTTAGCTCGCTAAAAAGTGATTTTGCAGATTCAAATGAAAGTCTAAAATTTACTGGCTTTCCAATTTCGGAGTCTTTAATTTGTTGACGAGCGGCTCGGATTGCAGAACCACTCTTAGCTACTTCAATAATTGCTTTCATGATTCACTCCAGGTTTCAATGTCTTTTTCAAAATCGTCAAGCAATTTATCAATGCTTGTAAATTTGTAATCTATTTCGTGTGAGTTTATATGTTTATGATCTCCTTTTCCGCGTTCGTTGTCATATCGAATTCTACATTTTCCATTCTGCCCGTAAAATAATCTGTATTTGTATTTATGTATGCTTGGTGGTGTTGGTTCTGGTAATTCCCATATAACAACCTCGACGATTGATCCGTCGTCACGAACTTCTTTTGCTTTGGCGATTAGAGTGGCCTTCATATATTGCATTGTAGCAATATATTTAACTTCTGTCGAGTAGCAATATTATGATCCGAACGGCACAGTTGAGTGATCGCTTGACATTCAAGACAGTAGCTACAAACTTTTGGGGACTCATTGGTGATTCAAAAGTGTTAGTATAAATCATTTCCAAAAGTTAACAAACTTGATTTAATGGACATTAAAGACTATTTAGTGAGGTAATAATTATGTTATCAACTGATATGAAACAAGAATCAATAATTAAGAGAATTGAGAATGTTGTTGCTATTTTAATGGAAGAACGTCCTTTATTTAAAGAGGATCTAAATTATACGAAAATGGTTCAAGATTTAGTAAAAGTATTTAAAGAAAACTTTTCTTTGGAAGAATTTAGTCAGATATCAGGAGAAAGTCTTAAAAAGCGTTGTAGTGGTATCATGGCTCTACACCTTTTGGCTAAAATAGGAGAGGATTTTACTCCTGAACAAATGGCAATCTTTGATGATGCAGTTAAAAGAAAATAGAAAATTTATGAATTATTTATTAGATACTAATATTGTGTCTTTAGCAATTAAACAAAATTCTCAAATCTTACAAAGAATTTTAGCTGTTGAACTTATAAAGAACAATGATAATGCTTGTACCTATAGCCATTAATGTGTGGCAATGATTTATTATCAATAACACAATTATTCCAAGATCCTTTTTCTTCAAAATTTATTAACCACAAATCTAAGGGTTTTTGTAAAGACTGGACAGTATTTTGCAATCTATTAATATTAGATATTATATGATCATCTTTGCTATGAATTAATAAAAAATATGGCTTAATTTTACCATCATTAAAAACTTTAGAAAACTTAAATTGCCAAGCAATACCCATCATTTCTCCTGTTTGTGTTAAGTTATAATGAATTGTAGTGACTAAAGGAGGAGAGATAGAGTTTTCTACAATAATATTAAGTAAATCATTTGGACGATAACTTTTTTTATAAGCTAAATTATTGACAACTGTAATACTACTTAAAAATCCCATAATTAAAATTATCACAACTGCTTTTTTACTAGAGATACTGACCTTATTAATTTGCACATTATTTGTCCAACAAAATGCTAAACTTGCGCCTAATAAAACCATCACAGCAGGGAAATATACAAACCCATATCTAGGTGCGCGGGTTAAGTCCATAGCGAATAAATAAACAACTAAAAAAAAGCAAAAATTCACCACTACAACTACTCCTATAAAAGTTTTTGTTATTTTAGTAGTAGATAATTCATCTTGATAAAATTGCAAGCCACGCCATAAAATAGGAATTGCCCAAATTAAAAATATTAACATCATAATTCCCGAAATAATTGCTACCTCTTTTTGAGGTGCTTCCACAGGTAATAAAGATATCATGGGAATCCAAGTACCAAAAACGTGAAATAGTGGATTAATGTATGATAATAATCCATCTGTGATTTTTAACCATCCACTTAATTGACCATATTCACGATTTTGATATATGATTGGTAGCCAAACTAATATTCCTGCTAATGTTCCGCCAAATACCATAAAAATTCTTGTCCAAAAATGTAGAGGTAAGGTATTAAAAACAGATTTAATAATATTTGATTTTGTGGATGTGGGCGAATTTGTCAGATTTTCTTTCCAGATTAGATAGATTAACCAAATCATAGTTAAAGCTATGGCTATCGGGGTAAATATAAAAAAATAATGTGTGGACATACCTAAACTATTTACTGTGATCCATGTAAGAATTAATAACCAAGATAAGCGTTGATGTTGCCACATTTTATTAATAGCTAATACCAAACAAACTAAACTAGCAATTACCCACAAAATTGCTAACGTATAATGTCTTGCTTCTTGGGCTAAAGCAATTCCAAAAGGTGAAATGGCCATCATTGCTGCTGCTAATTGTCCTACTAATGGAGACCGAAAAGCAACCCAAGCTAAAATATAAGTACAGGGAATAGAAATCACTCCTAAAACAGCAGAAAAAGAACGCTCTGCAAATAATGAAACTAATCCTAATTGACTAGGAAATAATTTGATCCATAAATGAGCTAATATAAAATACAATGGTGGGTGAGTATCTTCTGTGAGTAATTTGTTTAATACATCTCCTATGCCATTAGCGGGATTTGGTTTTAAGGGCTGTAATAAAGTATCAACAGATATGATTTGATTAACAGGAACATTATTAAAAGAATTACCTAAGCTAAATATTAAAGTAGCAAATTCATCAATCCATAAGGGTTTAGCTGTAAGATTAGTAAAACGTAAAATTGTACCCATTGCTATGGAAACTAAAAGTATTAATAAATGCAAGGCAAATTTTTGATGATTATCTTGAATTTTAGGCATAATTTTTTGAATATTTTAGTTAATTGCAAGTTGGTAAAGTAGCGCACGAATAATTTTTATAATTCCCCACCACAATTTCCCTACCACAATAAGCAATAAATATTGTGCTGGGCTAACACTGCTTAATTTTCGACTAACATTTCATTAAATAAAATCTTATGAAATCCTGTTTTATCCTGTCTTTTGTGACAAAATATTTCAGTTAGTATCTCGGTATATCTTGCAATATCTCTGTCAAAAAGTGTATAATTTTTGAAACACTTATCATTATTGCATTTATGACTGTAACAGAAATTTTACAATTGGCTGATGAATTGGTTTTCGCTAAAAAAGGAAAACACCTGGATGAACTTCAGGAGTCAATTATTAAAGGAGTTTGGGAAGATCAAACATATCAAGAAATTGCTGATGAAGTAAATTAAATCTACCCACATCAAGAGAAAATTTAAAACAAAATGTAGCCTTATCTTCTGTGGAATTGGTTAAAGGTTTACAATCTTTACAACAACGGTATTTAGTCACCAGAATTAAAGAAGATAAAATGTTGTTTAAATTGTCTCCAATTTTTAGGGAATATGTGATCAACAATGTAGGTATTTTGTTTTAACAAGCTATGTCAAAACACACGCCATAGTTTTTCCTGACCAAACTGATTGTAACAGGTTTTTTAGAAGTTGTCAATATAATAAATTCTATTTCTGTTCCAACTTAATACCCAAAACTTGAGTATAAGCACCTCTAGCTTGAGTTACGCCAATTGTCCGCTGTGCTGATTCTATCATCGGACGGCGCAAACTCACTACTATAAACTGTGCCTGTTCTGCTTGTTGTTTAATCATTTTTGCTAATCGTTCCACATTTGCACCATCGAGAAACATATCCACTTCATCAAAGGCGTAAAATGGAGAGGGACGATATCTTTGCAGTGAGAAAATAAAACTTAATGCAGTTAAGGATTTTTCTCCCCCTGACATAGAAGCAAGACGTTGGACGGGTTTACCTTTGGGGTGTGCGACTAGGTTTAAACCACTGTTAAAGGGGTCTTCAGCATTATCTAGTTGTAAATAACCGTCACCATCGGAAAGGGTAGCAAAAATTGATTGGAAATTCTCATTTACTGCGTCGAAAGCTTCTTTAAATGCTTTTTGTCGGAGGGTGGTAAAGTTTTCAATTCTTAATAATAATTCTGTTCTTTCACCTTCTAATGTTTCTAATTTTTCGGTGAGTTCTTGGAGACGACTTTGAACTTTATCGTATTCTTCTAAAGCTAACATATTTACAGGTTCCATTGCCTGTAATCGTTTGCCTATAGTCCGCAATTCTTTTTGTAAATCTTCTAAATCAACTTTCGCAGGAACTTCTGGTAAAGGATTGGGTAATTCTGCACCTAAATCTCGCAATTGGGTTTGTAATGCTGTTAAGTCTTCCCAGCGTTTTTCTTGGGTTTCTTGCAGTTTCTCTATTTCCCATTGTAATTGTTGTTGACGCAAGAGGAGCGATCGCAATTCGGTTTCTGCTGCATCTCGATTTTTCTTTTCTTCCCCTAAATTCTCTTCTAATTTCCGTAATTTAGCTTGAATTTCGGTAATTAAATTATTCAATTCTTCAACTTGACTATTAACTGTTGCTTGTTGCTGTTTTCCAGTTGTTTCTTCTTGTTGATATTGAATAACTCTAGTTTGGGATTCTTCTATTTTTTCTTGTAATCTTTGTTGTTGATTTTCGAGATTTTTTAATTGTTGTTGAACATCTCTTAACGCAGTTTCTCGTTGTTGTAATTCCTGTTCTTGAGTTTTAATAATAGCTTGAATTTGTTGCCATTCGCTGGGAGTTTGGGAAGATTCCAACTCAGCTAAAGTATGTCTCAATTGTTGTAATTGAGTTTCTTGTTCTGGTAATTCCCGATTTAAAATTTCTAAACGGGATTGTGCAGTGGTGAATTTTTCCGTATTTTGGGAAAGTTGGGTGCGGGTGGTGGTTAATTGCGCGGTTAAACTTTTAATCTCTTTTTGTAACTGTTCTAAATATAGCTGTTGTTCTCTGCGTCCTTGACGTGCTTCTGTTAGTTCTGAACTTAATGTTTTAGTGCGAATTGCTAAATTAGAAATTGCTTCTCCACAACGTTCTAAAATGCGATCAATATCTATTAAACGAGTTTTCAAATTAGCAACTTCTTGAGATTCTCCTGTTTCACCGTGATCAAATCGTAAAGATGAACGTTGAGTTCCGCTACCTCCAGTCATTGCGCCGCTTGTTTCTAATAATTCCCCTTGTAATGTGACTATACGATATAGTCCCATATTTTTCCGAGCCTGTGCCAGGGTAGCAAATACTACCGTTGCGCCAAAAACATAGGCAAATACATCATGATAACGGCGATCGCACTCTACCAAATCTACCGCATAACTGACAAACCCATCAGCTAAACGCAGAGTTGCATCCTGGGTAAATTTCGGTACTTTAATCTTATTTAAAGGTAAAAAAGTTGCTCTCCCCGCCCGTTTTTGTTTCAAGAGTTCAATGCCGGCGGAGGCGACGCTATCATCTTCTACTACAATATGTCCTAAACGCCCACCACCAGCCATTTCTAAGGCTAATTGATATTTAGGATCTACCTTACCTAATTGCACGACTAAACCGCACAAACCAGGCATTTCTGACTGTAAAATTACTTTACTGGCTTGTGTTCCTTGTATCTCTTGTTGTGCCTGTGTTTGTGCTTCTAATTTATCTAGTTGACGTTGTTTATCCCGTTGTTCTTGTAAAAGTCGTTTTTGGGTATCTTGTTGAATTTGTAACTCTTGTTCCGTCGCAGCGAGATTTTCGGCTAAATTTTGAATGGGTTGGGTAGAAGCATTAAATTCTGTTTCCAGTCGTGTACATTCACCTTGTTTTTGGGCTAATTCCGGTTCTAAAGTTGCAATTAATTGCAATTGTTCAGAAATCAGTTGTTGTAATTGAGTATTCCGTTCCTGTAATTGCGCTTGTTCTGTGCGTTGGGGTTCAAGGGTATGCAGCAAAGATTCAATTTGCCGATTCAAATCGGTTTGTTGTTGTACCCAAGCATCCGTAGCACTGGCAATTTCCGCAGCAATTTGACGAGAAGAATCTAAATTTTGTTGGGCAATATCACGTTCTGATTGTAGAGAATTTCCATGTAACGTCTCTACATCATGTTGTTTTTTAGCTTCTTCTAAAGCCAGTTGATATTGTTGAATTTCTTGATAAGTTTGATTTAATCGCTTTGTAGATTCTTGAATAGATGCTTCTAATTCCCGTTGCTGACGTTGGAGTTGTTTCCGTTCCGCTTCTTGGGTAGCGAGATTAGACTGAACAGCAAGAAGTTCCTCCTCCCCCAAAGCTTTGACACGGAGATTTAACTGTTCTAATTCAGTAGTTTTCTGATCAATTTGGGCATTAGTTGTATTTAGTTGTGTCGTAAATTCACTGAGACTGCGATCGCTCTCCTGAACTTGTGCCACCAGCTTTTCCTGCTGTGCTTGGAGAGAACGCCAAGATAACACCGCTTCCCAGGATTGTTTTTGCAGAAATTCAATTCGCAATAATTGATACTTTTCCGCCTTGGCTTTATCTTGAGATAGGCGATCGCATTGTACACTTAACTCAGTTTGTATAATCCGACAACTATCTTCCTTATCCTTGACTTCATCCAAAGTAGATTTAGCTTGGACTATTTTCCGATCATAAGTCGCCACCCCGGCCAACTCATCAATAATTTCTCGACGTTCCCGCGCATTCATGGAAATGATGCTGGTAACATCACCCTGTAACACCACATTATAACCTTCAGGATATATCCGTAACTCCTCTAATTTCTCATGTAACTCAGTCAGAGTACAAGCCACACCATTGATATAATAATTGGATGTATAAGTTCCTTGTTGAGTCACCCGTAAACGTCGTGTCACACTCCAATCAGAGGATTTTGGATTTTCGGCCGTTTCTGGTGTTGCTTCGGTTTCTGGTGTTTCCTCGACTTCCTCAACCGCTTCTACTTCTGTATTAAAATCACCAATATCAGAAATATCGAAAGTTACTGTTACACTAGCTTCTAGCGCTGAACGTCCCTTATGTTTTTGAGCGTTATTTACCAAATCTGGTAAACGTTCGGCACGCATACCCTTAGAACTAGCTAGTCCTAAACAAAACAGCAACGCATCGAGAATATTTGATTTTCCAGAACCATTAGGTCCAGATATGACGGTACACCCCGGTAGGAGAGGAACAGCAGTGGTCCCACCGAAGGATTTAAAGTTGGTAAGTTCAACGCGCTTGACGTATACCATGAGTCACTGGTTAACTGGAAATTAGGTTAAGTAAACAAGTGTACCAATTATTTATCCTTTCGTGACCAACAAAGAGGGGAAATATTGATATGCTGTGTGATTCTGGGTATTTAATCGGTCATGTATGGCGGTTATCTTTTTTTAAACGAACCGCAGAGGCGCAGAGTACGCAGAGAGAAATACAAGGCGGTTGTTTACTTTTTAGTTAATGTCATTATATGTTAATTTGCTCATAGATGTATTTATGGAAGTTCAAACGCCAGATTGGGTTAAACACGCCGTTTTCTATCAAATCTTTCCTGATAGATTTGCCAGAAGTCAACGTTCCCGTGATAGCTTCTTAAATAATAGCAATTTAGAAGCCTGGGATGCACCACCTACTCTCCAAGGTTACAAAGGTGGTGATTTATGGGGAGTGCTGGAAAAGTCAGACTATATCGAAAGTTTAGGGGTAAATGCAATCTACTTTACACCCATTTTTCAATCTGCTAGTAATCATCGTTATCATACCCATGATTATTATCAAGTTGATCCGATGTTAGGCGGAAATCAGGCTTTACGAGAATTGCTAGATGCTGCCCATTCACGAAATATGAAAATAGTTCTTGATGGCGTATTTAATCATTCTAGTCGAGGCTTTTTCTTTTTTCATGATGTATTAGAAAATGGTTCTAATTCTCCTTGGCTAAATTGGTTTAAAATTCAAGGCTGGCCACTTGCACCTTATGATGGTCAATCACCAGCTAATTATGATTCTTGGGCGGGGATTCGCTCTTTACCGACCTTTAATCATGATCATCCAGATGTGCAAGAATATATCATGAAAATTGCCGAATATTGGTTAGAATTTGGCATTGATGGCTGGCGTTTAGATGTACCCTATGAAATTAAAACTCCGGGTTTTTGGCAGGAATTTCGCCAACGAGTTAAAGGTATTAATCCTGATGCTTATATAGTTGGAGAAGTTTGGACAGATGCTAGTTCATGGTTAGATGGTACACAGTTTGATGGTGTGCTAAATTATTTATTTAATGAGGCAGTTCTGGCTTTTGCTGTAGGCGATAAAGTAGTATTAGAATTAGTAGAATCTCAGGGTTATTATCCCTATCCTCCTCTAGATGCGGTTGGTTATGCAGCCAAAATTCAAAATCTTTTAGAACTCTATCCTTGGGAAATTCAACTAACACAATTAAACGTCCTCAGTAGCCATGATACAGCAAGATTAATTAGTATTGCCAATGGTGATCAAGCCAGTGTAGAATTATGTAATATCCTATTATTCACCTTTCCCGGTGCGCCTAGTATTTACTATGGTGATGAAGTGGGTTTATTTGGGGGAATTGATCCAGACTGTCGGCGGGTTTTTCCACCGCAAGCTGACTGGAATCAAGAAATTTTAAATACTCATAAACAGTTAATTTCCATCCGTCAAAAATACCCAGCTTTGCGAGTTGGTAATTATCAAGTTCTCTATGCAGTAGGAACTGTTTATGTATTTGCGAGAATTTTAGAAAATGAAGAATTAATTATTGCTGTCAATGTAGGAACTGAATCTATAACGGTGAATATAGATGGCGATATTTTAAAATCTCAACCTGATCAAATTTTATTTGGTAAAGGGGAAATTACATGGCAGGGTGAAAACATTTGTTTGACTATTCCTCCTCGCAGTGGGTTAATTTCGGGACTATGATTTTTTTGATGTTTCGTAGGTTGGGTAGAACTAAGAGAAACCCAACATTAACCTCAAGATGCTAATAAGTTATGTTGGGTTTTCTTAACCCTAATAAAGTTTTCTTATCAAATATAAAATGTTTATGATAAGATGAATTTAGTTTTATCAATTTACCAAAATTTTTGATAATGGCGACAAAAAATCTATGACTAATCTCTTACAACAAGCTTATTCTGTCGTCTCACGGCTACCTGAAGATGAACAGAATGAAATTGCCCAACTGATTTTCCAGCAATTAGCACAGCGTCAACAACTACTGCAACCAAAGAATATAGATTTTATGCAGTTTGCTGGTATTGTAAATGCTGAATAAACTATACTTTTAGAAAAACTCGAACATGAGATTGAAGAACAAAGATTACTCGACTTGCAAAGGCAAATTGAACTGTAAAAAAACTTATCATCTTGAATTAGAGGTGAAATATGGCATTCAGTAATTATAAAACTATTGGTGAAGTCCTGAAAACATTTCAAATTACTTACACCGAAACCGAATTTATCAACGAAATTTCTTATACTATTTCTGACTACTTCCGCGAAGATTTAGAATTTATGATGCGGTATGGGGTTATTAATAATTCAGAATATGCTATCTGTGAGAATCTGATTTATCCAGTTCTTAAAGAGGTTTGGAAAATTTACCATGAACATTTTATTTTATGGAGTCATCAGTCATTAAATTATGATGAAAAATTATCAGGATTTCCTGAATATATTTTAGCTAAATGTTCCCCATTAGGTAAGGTTGTTTTTGATAAACCCTACTTTATTTTAGTAGAAGCAAAGCAAGATAATTTTGAAACAGGATGGGCGCAATGTTTAGCAGAAATGATTGCTGCTCAAAAATTAAATGGTGAATATCAAATCATTATTTTTGGGATTGTTTCTAATGGCGCAATATGGCAATTTGGTAAACTAGAAAATGACAAATTTATCAAAAATAACACTTATTACACAATTCAAGAACTAGATAAATTATTTGCTGCTGTTAATTTTGTATTTCAGCAATCAGAATTACAGCTAAATAACCTGGTTTTATCTGCTAGTAATTAATCACTCAAATTTGTTATGATTAATACTAATACACAATTTAAACATGATTATCCTCTGATATTCTGACTACTGAATTCTTACTTTATAGTAATTCAGTAATAGAAAATAGTCGCTGTTTTTCTAGGTCTTGTAAATGGATTTTTTCTATATACATTGCTTCTGCATAATATTGATCTTTTTCTGGTTCGGTTTGGGGATCTATTTTTTCCCATTGTTCCATAAAATAACGATAGCGTTTTTCTCTAAATACTCTTTCCATACAAGCTAATGCTGCTTGAATAACATGGGGAGTTCGTAATATTTCTTTTTTGTTTTTTTCATTGAGATGGAATATATGGGAAATTACTTCTAATTCTTCCCCTAATTCTAAATATCTATTTTGGATGCTAGAAATTAAATCAACTTCATCAACTGCAAATTCAGCAATTTGTTGCCACAAAAAACGATGATGGGAAAGACTAAATTCTAAATTGCGGGTTTCTAAATCTTCAATAATTCTTTCTCGTTCTTCAACAGAATGAAGATAAATGATTAATAATAATGCTTCAGCTTGTTCTAATAAACTTCTTTCGGTTTTAACTAAAGATAATTTCGAGGTTTTAGGTGTTGGTTTGGTGGGACGATAATTAACAGGTGTGACACTACCAGGTTTAATTTGAGTGAGGAGATTTTCCACTCTTAAAGGTTTGAGTCTACTATCTCCTAAACTTAATATTTCTGCACAGTAGGAAACATAATAATTTAAGGTATCACTATTAACTATATTTTGTAATAGTTTAACTATTTGTTGGGTAACTTGTTGAAAGTCGGTCGCTTGTTGTAAATCTCTATTTTCAATAATTTTCTGAATTTGCCAATCTAACCACAATGGCGCATTTAATAATAGTTGTTGATAGTCTGCTGCACTATGACTATGTAAATATTCGTCAGCATCTTTACCATTAGGTAAATTGAGAATTTTTAATTGTACTTCTCCTGCATAAGCTAAATTGGCAATTTCACCAATTGCTCTTTCTGTGGCATTTGTGCCGGCTTTATCTGCATCAAAATTGAGGATTAATTGTTTAGATTCGGTATATCTTAATAATAACCTTACTTGTTCTATACTTAATGCTGTTCCTAGCGATGCAACGGCGTTATTAATACCTGCTCCATGGAGAGCGATCGCATCAAAATATCCCTCTACTACTACCGCTTGATCTAGTTTGGAAATACTGTCTTTTGCTTCATCTAAAGCAAATAACATTTTGCCTTTATTAAACAATTCTGTTTCTGGAGAATTGAGATATTTTGGTTGTTCATCGGTTAAAGTTCTCCCTCCAAAAGCAATGACTCTACCTTGAATATCTCGAATAGGAATCATTAACCGATCACGAAATACATCATAATATCCCCCTCCTTCTTTACGGTGTTTAATTAGTCCAGCTTTTTCTACAACTTGCACTGGATAATGTTTACTTTCTACTAAATAACGATACAGTGTTTCCCAACCTGGAGGAGCATAACCTAAACCAAATTGTTGAATAGTTGCTTGTTGAAATTGACGATTTTTTTCTAAATATTCTAGTGCTTTTTGTCCCTGAGATTGTCTTAAAGTGTGTTGATAAAATTGTGCAGCAGAAGCAAGAACTGTATATAATTGGTCACGTAAAGATATCTGACGTTGTAGTTCTTGTCTTTGTTCTGGTTCTAAAGTTTGAATAGGGACTTGATAACGTTTTGCTAAATCTAATACTACTTCTGCAAATTGACGTTTGCCCAAATCCATGACAAACTTAATAGCATTTCCCGCAGCTTGACAACCAAAGCAATAATACATTTGCTTATTGGGACTAACTGTAAAACTGGGGCTTTTTTCATCATGAAAAGGACATAAACCCACAAAATCTTTACCCCGTTTCCGCAATACTACATACTCCGAAACCACATCAACAATATCAGCGCGGAGTTTTACTTCTTCGATAGTGTCTGGATGTAAGCGGGGTATTTGCATAGGGTGTTAATTTAGTAATTGGATTATAATTTATTGATCTTACCAAATTTCTATTAATTCTAACACAAATCCTGGTAAAATATCCTCACCAGTTAATGTTTGTGGATAATCTAATTCTTCTACAGGTTGACTAGGACGGTAAATATATACTTTACGTTGTTTTCTATCAATTAACCAAGCTAATTTTACACCATTTTCTATATATTCTTCCACTTTTTCTTGTAATAGTTTTAAGCTATCTGTTTGAGAATGAAATTCTACTACAAAATCAGGAGCAATAGGCGCAAATTTTTTTCTTTGTTCTGTGGGTATTGCTTCCCATCTTTCTTTTTTTATCCATGCTGCATCAGGAGAACGTACAGCACCATTAGGTAAGGTAAAACCACCACTAGAACCAAAACCTACACCTGTAGCATCTTGTTTTGTCCATATCCATAATTGACTAGCTAAATTAAAATTTTTTCTTCTGTTTCTGATCCTGTAGGTGACATAATTAATAAATCTCCACATTGGTTGCGTTCAATTCTAAAATCACGGTTTAATTGACAGAAACCAAAAAATTGCTCATCTGTTATGATGATACCTGATTGCATTTTTAGCACCATTGGTAAGGTTTCTATGACTGTGGGTGTTTGTGTATTCATAGTTTTGTGTTTGTAGGTTTTTCGTAAGGGTTTAGCAATGCTAAACCCCTACATGATGTTAAAATTCTCCAGCTAATGCGGGAATACAACGTTCACATAACAATGGATGTTCTGCTGATTCACCTACATGGGTAGAATAGTTCCAACAGCGATCGCATTTATGGTAAGATTTCCCATCTAACTGGTAATCGGCCGCATTGACTACGCCAATATCCCAATTATCTTCACCTTGAACTCGTAGGGTTTTTAATCCTTTTAATGTTTCAGGTGTATCTAATAATTGCACTTCAGAAGTGAGGAATAAATACCGTAATTCATCAATTCCATTACCGCTGACATTTAACGGTTCGATAGCAGCGCGTAGTTTTTCATCACTGAGATAAATTAACGTGATAGCTTCTAGAGAAGAACCAATCAGTTTTTCTGTCCGTGCTTGTTCTAAAACCTTATTTACATCTCCACGAATGCGTCGGAGAGTTTTCCAGAATTCGGCTAATTGGGGATTATCCCACTTATCATCAACCTGCACCCAACCAGCTTGAAACACTGATTTATAGGCTGTTTTATAGGGGATAAATTGCCAGATATCTTCGGCAGTATGACACAAAACAGGTGCGATCGCTCTAGCTAAATTCTCCAAAGCAATTTGTAAAACTGTTTGACAACTGCGACGACGAAAAGCATCAGCAGAACTGATATATAATCTATCTTTGGCAATGTCTAAATAAAAGTTTGACAAATCAACAACACAGAAATTCTGTACAGTTTGGAAAAAGCGGAAAAATTGGAAACTATCAAAAGCTTCCGTTACTTCATTAAACACCTCACGAATGCGGTGTAACATATACTTATCCAAATCTGGCAAATCATCAAAATCAACCGCATCTTTTTGAGGATCAAAATCATGCAAACTACCCAACAAAAATCGTGCAGTATTGCGGATTTTATTTCTCACATCAGCTAATTGTTTAATGATGTTACCACCTAACCGCACATCACCAGAATAATCAACTGAAGACACCCACAACCGCAAAACATCCGCACCATAAGCGGGTTCTTTTTTCTGATCTTTACCACCATTAATCATGATTTGGGGATCAACCACATTTCCCACAGATTTACTCATTTTTCGGCCTTGTTCGTCTAACACAAAACCATGAGTTAAAACCGTTTTATAAGGTGCAATTCCATTTACCGCAACACTGGTTAATAAAGAAGATTGAAACCATCCCCGATGTTGATCAGAACCTTCCAAATACATATCAACGGGATAACCTAACTCTGATCTTTGCTTCGCCACAGATGCCCAAGACGAACCAGAGTCAAACCATACATCCATTGTATCTGTACCAATGCGGTATTTGCGCCCATTACTGCGGTAAGGTTCGGGTAACAACTCCTCAACCGACAGTTCCCACCAAGCATCAGAACCCTTCTCTGCAATGATAGCCTGAACATGATTAATGGTATCTGCATTCAGCAACGCTTCCCCAGTTTCCTCATCATAGAACACAGGAATGGGAACACCCCAAGTCCGCTGACGAGAAATACACCAGTCAGAACGTTCTGCAACCATCGGTGTAATCCGGTTTTCACCTTGGGGGGGAATCCAACGCACAGATGAAATTGCCTTTAACGCATCTTCCCTAAATCCTGCCACAGAAGCAAACCATTGTTCAGTTGCACGGAAAATCGTGGGTTTCTTCGTTCTCCAGTCATAAGGATATTTATGAGGATATGCCTCTTCCTTCAACAAAGAACCAACATCATTTAGAGCATCAATAACCGCTTGATTACCATCACCCAACACATTCAATCCAGAAAACTTACCAGCTTCATCAGTAAAATTACCACTATCATCAACGGGTGCAAGGATCGGCAAACCGTAACGCTGACCGACAATGTAATCCTCTTGACCATGACCAGGAGCAGTATGTACTAACCCAGTCCCTGACTCAGTAGTGATATAATCACCACCAACCACCACCGAACTTTCACGGTTAAAAAGCGGATGACGGTAAGTGGAGTGTTCTAAATCCTGACCCGCAAAAGTTGCCTTCACTGTCAACTCAACATTCAAAGTTGCAGTCAATCTTTCCACCAACTCCGCTGCCACAATCAGATACTTGCACCTCACCCCCTCAGTCACCCTCTCCGCTTGCAGAGAGGGGGAAGTAACATCTTCATCCCCCCTCCTCGCTTGCGGGGAGGGGGTTAGGGGGTGGGGTTCTACTTCCACCACCGCATAATTTAACGCCCCATTCACAGCCACCGCCAAATTACCGGGGATAGTCCAGGGTGTAGTTGTCCATACAGCCACGCCTAAATCAGGCAAGAACGGCTCTAAAACCGATTTTAGCTTTTCTGCAACCTTTACAACCGGAAAAGCGGCGTAAATACTCCGAGAAACGTGACCTTCAGGATATTCTAACTCAGCTTCCGCCAAAGCCGTTTTAGAACTAGGACTCCAATGCACCGGTTTTAAACCCCGATAAATATAACCTTTGAGGAACATTTCCCCAAAAACGCCAATTTGTGCGGCTTCGTATTCTGGTTTTAAGGTTAGATAAGGGTTTTCCCAATCACCCCAAATTCCATAGCGTTTAAAACTATTGCGTTGTTCATCAACAGTATCGAGAGCAAACTGTTTTGCTTTTTGACGCAATTGCAAAGGTGTAAGGTTTTGCCGTTCTGCTTGTTTCATATTTTGCAGAACTTTCAACTCAATCGGCAATCCGTGACAATCCCAGCCTGGAACGTAGCGAATTTTACGACCTTGGAGCAAATGGTAGCGGTTAATAATATCTTTGAGAATCTTATTTAAAGCATGACCAATATGCAACTGGCCGTTAGCATAGGGAGGACCATCGTGCAGTATAAATAATTCGCCAGGGTTGTTTTCTGAAAGTTGAGAATAAATGTTGTTTTCTTCCCAGAATTTTTGGATTTCGGGTTCGCGCTTGATTGCGTTTGCCCGCATATCAAAGTTAGT
>JBJTUF010000074.1:0-3036 GCA_046080565.1 Cuspidothrix sp.
GATCGCACAAACTTACTCAGATATTAGAAGTCACGAAGGGTTAAATTTTCAATTACCATCATTTACGTTTTCTCTATTACTTGCATTAGCAGGGATAGGGTTAATTGGTTTCTTTAAAAAAGTTTCTACTCAGGAGAATAAAAACAATGATCAGGAATATTAAAAATTTCCTTAAAATATGGCTATCAGGATTGATTACAGCTATCGCTATAAACTATTTAATCTTAGGATTTTTTGATATTGTACACACCATTAACCAAATTCTAATATGGCTACAAAAATTAAACATTGACATTTATATTAATCAATTTCTTAAAGAAATATTTGGAAGATAATTATGCACCAGATTAACGAACTTAACAACCAATTGTCAAAACAACGGAAAACAGTTACTACCTTAATGATAGGATTATTAGGCGCTAGTTTTATTTGTGTATTACCCCTGTTTTCTGATAGCGTAAAGTATTCCGAAGCTATTTATTGTTACGAGAAAAAGCCATGCAACCCTAGTACATTTAAAAGAGGAATATCATATTTAATAGACCGTGAACGCCGCAACCAGTTATTTGACAATAATATTAAAGTTGTCAAGATTTTACCTAATGAAGACCCCGGTGCTGTACTATTTGGTATCTTATCAAGTGGTTTGTTATTTGCCACTTATTTTACGAGTAGATCACTTACCAACTATCAGGAGAAATTAATACATGCGCAATTCAAACTACTAAAAATCAAAGCACTTGAGAATGATTTAATAGAACAAACTCACATTAATTTATTCAATTTTTCTCAATCTAATCAAGCGGAAATAACCAAACAAATCATAGCCCGCCAAACCCAGGAAACTATACAACAATTAAAGTCAGAAGGGGAACTACAGTTAGATCATCTCAAT
The DNA here is from genome assembly GCA_046080565.1 of Cuspidothrix sp. Lineage (GTDB taxonomy): Bacteria > Cyanobacteriota > Cyanobacteriia > Cyanobacteriales > Nostocaceae > Cuspidothrix. Next base: position 896 of record JBJTUF010000074.1, read on the forward strand.
GGACAATTACAAGGACAATTATCCTTAAAAGCGCACCAATTACAACTATCAGAACTTGACAGAGAAACCGCTAAAAATACCTTAGAATCTTTAGAAATACAGCGTAAAATTGATAAATTAAATAACCAATTGCCCGCACCTAAAACAAATACTAATGAAGCATTGAAAACTTCATTAATAGATGCACTAAAAATCCATGAAGATGGTTATTTGTGGGATATAATCATAAACCGTAAACCCCTATGGATTATAGGCGGTATGGGTAGTGGGAAAACATGGACTAGCTGTACATTTTCCCTACTTAGAAAATATTTACTTGATGCTGATGTAGAATACCTGATAGATAGACATTATCATGGTGATAATAGCGATATTTGGCAATATTTAAAAGCCAAAAATATAGCAGAAAATGAAAATGACATTATATCTACTTTTCAGGAATTAGCACAATATTGGATGAATAGAATTAAATCTAAACCTACCAACTTTACTCAAACTGTAGTAGATGAATTTACGCATCTTAGAACATTAACAGGTGACGTTGCTGATACTATTTTCAAACTACACTTATCAGATTGTAGGAAAGCTAAAAATCTATTTGTCGGGGTAACGCATCAAGATACTAATGAATCATTTGCCCCTGGTAGTGCTGCTATGAGAAAATCAGGAATTATCCTACTACAAAAGTTTAGTAAAGATGGTGAAAAACCACTTGACAGGATAGTAATTAAGTATGGATTAAATGATAGTAATGGAAACAATTTAGAAGATGTAGAAAAAACTTTACCAAGTTGGTTTCATCCTGCTAAAATCTATGATCACTTTAACGGTAAACCTTTAGATTTTGACAACTAAATAACAAGCTACCAAAGGGTAAAACCTACCGTGAGGGTGTAAATCGAATTTACTTGGTAGCAATGGCAATTTAGCCAATTTGCACCACTACCAAATAAACATTATGAAGGATATGAAGGACATTGACCGCCCGGATAAGCCCCGGAGTTTTCCATGCTGGTTTTCAGTTAGAGACAACTATGTTGCATCTGCTCTAATAGCGGATGGTTTCGAGTATTTAGGTCTGCTAGAAGATGTAGAACTTGATTATTTAGAACCGGTAACGGGTAATTGGTCATTAGGTTCTATCTGTTCCACTAATGAATTAATTGCAATTTGTGACGGCGCTGTATTTATCCTTGATTGTGTAGGAGAAGCCGACCACGAATTGAGATGGTGTAACACTAAAAAACTTATCAGGAAGAAGTTAAAAACCTATAAACCATTACCGGCTACCCACACACAATTAGAATTTTTGAATATTGCTTTTTAGTTTTTGTGCGATCACACAAAAACTAAACCACCTATCTTTAATTGGTAGGTGGTTTTTTTTTGGTATACAAGGATAGAAAGTTTATATCCTTACCTGATAACATTCGATCCCTGACTTGCCCCTGATGGATTTTTGTCCGATATTTTTGGCGCTAAATCCTAAGCTAGTTAAAATATGATTTAACCGCGCTACAGGGGTTTTTTGTCGTCCAAATTTAATCCCAACAGCTTCCAATTTTCCTTTATTGGCAATTATCCTACCATCGATCCCACTATCAATAAGCAATTGTTGGTAATAAATTTCACCGATCACGATTGCACCCAATCCCAACAATTCGATAAGTTCTAATTGGTGGTTGGTGACTGGTGACTGATGACTGGTGACTGGTGACTGATGACTGGTGACTGGTGACTGATGACTGGTGACTGGTGACTGGGAATTACTACTGCATTTTTCAGAGATACTATCAATTTTTGATGCTATCTCTTGCAATTCCCCATAGACTTGATTTATCTGATTGTTTACATTGTTTACATGAGTGTAGACAAAGCTGTTAATCTCTCCACCATCTTCCAAACCAACCTTGATCCGGTCACTTATCCGATGATCGACTTCGTGCTTTTTGATGCTGTCTACACTGTCTACATTTGTAAACGTAGCTAACTTTTCATTTACGGCTTTATCAACTAATTCCCTAATCTGGGTTATGTCTACAGTGTTGACATTTTGTATACTTGGCTTTTCTGAACCCAAAGCAGATAACAATAATCTCTTAGCAGTCAGATTACAACTTTCATTCCCCATTTGATGCTGT
>JBJTUF010000075.1:0-32687 GCA_046080565.1 Cuspidothrix sp.
ATCTCCATTATACCGGAATTTTAGGAGTTTTAGTAGAAGCCAAAAGTCAAGGTTTCATTTCTACTGTTAAACCTCTGTTAGATGATCTTATTAATAAAGCAGGATTTTGGGTTGCTGAACCTTTGTATAAAAGTGTCTTACGGCTAGTTAATGAAACAAAGTAAAATCAGGTCAGAAGATTATGGGTAATTATTGAATCATAGATGCGATCGCCAGTAGGGGCAAACCCCCTGTGGTTGCCCCTAATACTGGGGTAGGCACGGAGGCACTACCCCTACCGGAAATATTGAGTTCTTAAATATACACTAATATTACATAGCCTAAGAATATCAATCTGTAAAGTTTCTTAACAAAAGCACCCACGACTAGATATAATTTCCCATAACTTGAAAAAAATATTAAGATTAGCGTAAAAATTACATTAAAATAAGGATAAAGCTTCTTATTAGATTGACTGGCTGATACCCAAATTAGGAGGATTATATATGGCGCTTGTACCAATGCGGTTGCTTTTAGATCATGCTGCTGAAAACGGTTATGGCATCCCCGCTTTTAACGTCAACAATTTAGAGCAGATTCAAGCAATCATGAAAGCGGCGGCTGAGACAGATAGCCCCGTAATTTTACAAGCTTCTCGCGGCGCGCGTAATTATGCCGGGGAAAATTTCTTGCGCCACCTGATTTTGGCTGCGGTAGAAACCTATCCTCAAATTCCCATTGTCATGCACCAAGATCATGGTAATGCGCCTTCTACCTGCTACTCAGCTATCAAGAACAACTTCACCAGCGTCATGATGGATGGTTCTTTGGAAGCTGATGCTAAAACCCCTGCCAGCTTTGAATATAACGTTAGAGTTACTAGCGAAGTTGTTAACGTTGCTCACTCTTTAGGTGTTAGCGTTGAAGGTGAATTAGGTTGTTTAGGTTCTTTAGAAACCGGTGCTGGTGAAGCTGAAGATGGTCACGGTTTTGAAGGTACTCTAGACCATTCTCAATTGTTAACTGATCCTGATGAAGCTGTTAGCTTCGTAGAAGCAACTCAAGTAGATGCTTTAGCTGTTGCTATCGGTACTAGCCACGGTGCTTACAAGTTTACTCGTAAGCCTACAGGTGAAATTTTGGCTATTAGCCGCATTGAAGAAATTCACCGCCGCTTACCTAACACTCACTTGGTAATGCACGGTTCTTCTTCTGTTCCTGAAGATTTGATTGCGTTAATTAACCAGTTTGGTGGTGCTATTCCTGAAACCTACGGTGTACCTGTAGAAGAAATTCAAAAAGGTATCAAGAGTGGTGTACGTAAGGTAAATATTGACACCGATAACCGTTTGGCTATTACTGCGGCTGTACGTGAAGCGTTAGCTGCTAATCCCAAGGAATTTGATCCTCGTCACTTCCTCAAGCCTTCTATTAAATATATGCAAAAGGTTTGTGCTGACCGTTATGAACAGTTTGGTACTGCTGGTAACGCAAGCAAGATTAAGCAAGTTTCTTTAGAAGATTATGCTGCTAAGTACGCTAAAGGCGAATTAGTAATGAGAGCGGCTGCTAAAGTTTAATCTTTCTCCGTCATAAATTAGGGTGTAGCTAGGCTATACCCATATATAAATAAACCGGGAAACTGTAAAGCTACCCGGTTTTTTGTTTTAGGTTAATTCTTTATCTATAGCTGTAGCCAGGATAATTAGGACATAATTGATCCTTGAAAACTAATCATAGCGAGGGTTTTACTATTGCCTTTTGCAAGAAAGCCTCTTGCCTTCTGCTATCTTACTGGACTTACACAAAACCTACTGCAAATACTGTCATTGCGACGTAAGGAAGCAATCTCAAACCCGTAGATTTCGCTAAAATGCGTAAGCCCCATATTAGTAGAATAATGATATTAAAAGCAATTAGATATAAAGATTTGATAAAATTACTTAATTAGGAACAAAAGCAGAAGCATTATATACTTATTTTATATCAGAGTAAGCGAGGAGTTAAGCATGAATAAAGTTATACTTACAGGGTTTTCTCATATAATGAACCACAATTCTCCCAAATTTTCTAAATATGAATTGGTTCGTCCCAAAGAATTTCCTTTTGGGAGATTTCCCTTAAAAAAAATTTGGTCTCCTCTCTCCAGTTTAGCAGCATGGCAACCTGTAAACGAGTCTAAAATTATTCACTCATTTAATGCTATTCCCTATACCAGAAAACCGTTTATAGTTTCCTATGAAATATTTCTCCCTCATATTATGGCTTCCGAGTCTGGTTATGCTGTGGAGAAACTAAGAAATTTTTTAAGAGATAGATTAGCTGTAGATAATTGTATTCGTCTATTGGCAACATCTAATTTTGCTAAAAAAAAGTTTATTCTCAAAAATGAAGGTTGGGAAAAATTAGATCAAGTTCTGCAAAAAACAGAGGTAATTCCACCTAATACAATATTAAGAGCTTCCCAACCAAAAACTTATACTGATAAATCACATATTAACTTAATGTTTGTGGGTAATCATATTGCTCGTAAAGGAGGAATTGTTGCTTTAAGAGTGGCAAAAAAAGCTAAATCATTAGGACTACCTATAATTATTCATATCGCATCGGGGCTAAGTATGGGTAAGGGGATACCTACAGACTGTCCAGATATTTCTTGCTATGACAATGACTTAAAATTATTAGAGTTAGATAATGTCCGGTTTTATAAACAGCTACCAAATCAAGAGGTAATTAAGCTATTAGCACAAAGTGAATTTCAATTATTAGCAACTTTACAGGATGCCTATGCTTTTAGTATTCTAGAAGGATTGTCTGTAGCTACTCCAGCTATAACAACTCCAATTTTTGCTATCCCTGACCCGCATTTCTCACAAGTCCTACAATCGCATTCTTCATAATCCTTACCCAGAATAGGTTTCAGTCATTTTTATGCAAATTAATTTTTGATGCAGTGTGAAACTCCAGAATCTTGATTTGATAAGGGTTTGAGAATTTTGGTGAGAAATCCGGGCTGAATGGATTAGAGATGGAGAAAATGGATATTTACTAGAATTAGAATTAGAAGAAAAAGGTGAATGGAAATGGAGAGAAGCTCTGTGTAATTACAGTCTTAGTGTGGATGAACACTGGGAAATTCTTGATAAAACCTATGAAAATTTAGCTGATCAAATCATTACCAGATTAGGAGAATTTCAGGATCGTAGTGATCGAAAAGAGCATTATGAACAGCTAAGTTATGGAGCTTTTGAACAAGGAAAAATTCACGATTCTCAACGAATAAGTGAGTTAATAGATAAGATCTACTCGGAGGCAATTTTCAGCCAAAGTTAAGGTAATTTTAGTTCTGAGGAAGAGTTAAAAACTCATGCTTGATAAATCAGATCCCCGATTTCTTGAATAAGTCGGGGATATTATGTTTATTGTAAAGGGACTATTTCACTCATTTGTTCTAAATCTAAGACAGTAGCTAATTCTGATTCTGTCATTAAACCTTTTTCGAGAACTATTTGCCGTAAAGATTTACCTGTTTCTAAGGATTCTTTGGCTACAGCAGCAGCGTTAAGATAACCGATGTGTGTGTTTAAGGCGGTGACTAATGATAAACTACCTTCTGCATAAGCTAAACATCTTTCTTTGTTAGCAGTAATTCCTTGAATGCAGCTTGTAGTTAGGGCAGAAATTGTATTACCTAAAATCTCGATGCTGTGAATTAAATTATAGGCAATGAGGGGCATCATCACATTTAATTCTAATTGTCCGGCTTGGGCAGCAAAAGCGATCGCTTGATCATATCCCATCACCTGAAAACATACCATTGATGTCATCTCTGCCATCACGGGGTTATATTTCCCAGGCATAATGGAAGAACCTGGTTGTACTGGAGGCAGTTGAATTTCCTTAAACCCAGTTTTTGGGCCTGAGTCCATTAACCGCAGGTCGTGGGAGATTTTAACTAGATCCTGTGCTAAATTTCGCACCGCCCCGGACACATTCACAAATGCACCCATACTTTGCATCGCGGCCATTAAATGGGGTGCTGGTTCAAGGGGAAATTCTAATAATTGGGAGATAGTTTCTACCACTCGTTTACGATATTCAGGATGGGTATTCATTCCTGTTCCTGCTGCACTGCCACCTAAACCCAATACCATTAAATCCCCTGAAGCAATATAAAGACGGTTTTGATGTTCTGAGAGGATTTGCGCCCAAGCGGCAAAGCTATCACCTAAACGTACTGGTACAGCGTCCTGGAGGTGGGTTCTTCCAGATTTAACGATATCTTGAAATTCTGTGGCTTTGGCCTCTAAAGTAGAAATTGCCTGTTCTAAGGCTGGTTGTAAGGTGCGAGATAATCCCAGTAAAGCACCGATACGGATAGCAGTAGGGATGACATCGTTGGTAGACTGTCCGTAGTTCACATGATCGTTAGGGCTAACAAGTTTGTAATTACCTTTTTGATCGCCGAGAATTTCTAAAGCGCGATTTGCTAGAACTTCGTTAATATTCATGTGATGTGAAGTTCCTGCACCAGCTTGATAAACATCAACGACAAATTGATCCCGTAATTTACCTGCTAATATCTCATCAGTAGCTTGAATAATGGCTGTGCTGATATCTGTGGGAATACAATCTAATTCTCCGTTAACAATAGCGGTAGCTTTTTTAATATATAAACAAGCATCTATATAAGTAGGTAAAGGTTTAATGCCGCTAATGGGAAAATTTTCTATTGCCCGTTGGGTTTGAATACCATAATAAACGTTGTTGGCAATTTGGCGATCGCCCATTGAGTCTTTTTCAATGCGAAAATCTGTATTGTTAGTCATGATCACTTATGAAGGGAACAGGGAACAGAGAATAGGGGAAAACCGATATTTTTCCTGGGGGTTTAGCACTGCTAAACCCCTACAATATGTTTATTTACCACTTATCATAATACACACACCAGCCAGTAAAAACGCCAAAGCACTGTTAACGCCAGCGACTAAAAATGTAATTGCTGGTGGAAACACAAACCCAAATAGACTCATAGCTAAGGAAAAACCACCAAAATACATTCCTATTCCTAAACCTGCCCATCGTGGAGGCATTAATTCTAAAGCATAAGGAATCACCCCATTCATAATTAAACTAAATCCAGCCAATATCAATAATATAATTAGGAAATGTGCGCCGCTATTTAACATCAAGATAATTCCTAGAATAGTTACACCCAGGGCTGTTTCATTCTAAAATCTGACATTTTATGTATTTACGACAATGCGTCATTTTAGGCTTCAGGAATTCCATCTCACAATGGCTGAAAACACCTAAATTCGTTGCTTAAATCTAGAATGAAATAACCCTGTAGTTACACCTATTCCTCCTAACATAGTTTGACGGTTCCCAAATTTAACAGCTAAAAATCCCGCAGGTAAAGCAGCAAAAGCTAAAATCAAACCAATTCCTAACATAATTAAACTAATATCATTAGTCTGAAGTTGGGTTTTGATAATTTTACCCATAGCATCCATTAGCAGTCGAGAACCCCAAGCTATACTAAAACCTGTAACTAAAATTAAAGCTAACTTAGGAATGGAAATTTTTGGAAATACCATATTTTCTTTGTTTTTTGGTACTTCTGGAGGATGAAAAAACCGTAGTGTGAAAGCTGCACCCAAAAGCACAAAGGAAGCTATAGAAAAAGCCGCAATTGATCCTAAACTTAAAATAAATGTATTCGCAATTCCTCGAAAAGCCCCAACTATTCCCCCTGCTAAAGTTACAAAACTCACTGCTAATGGTAATTCTTGAGGCATAGAATATCTAGCTAATAAAGAAATAGCAGGAGAACGAAATATTGTCATAGCTAATGCCCAAGCTACCAAAACTAAAGGTAAAATTCCCTTTATTACTTCTATTGGAGGAATGAAAGTTACAATGCAGGGAATAGCAATAAATAAACTTGAGGCTAAAATTACACCCAAAGAAATGAAAGGAAAGCGACTTCCTACCCAGCGAATAGCTTGATCCGAAAGTCCTCCCATCAGTGGTTCTAACACCGCACCCAAAGCATTTTCTAGCACTAATAAACCAACTGCTAAGGATGCAGGAAACCCAAATTGAGTTAAAAGTTGGGTTAAGTAGACATTATAAACCAACCAACTTAAGGTAATTGCCCCTTGTACTCCTGCTAAAACCCAAACTTGCACCCATAAAATACTGGGTTGAGATTTTGAGATATTCATAAATTTAGATGGATAAAAATAGACTATTTTTTACCACATAGTCAAATCTTGCCATAGGATTAGCTGTTTCTTAAAGTACCTGTTCACAAACCGTCACAAGGTCTGTTATCAGCAATACAGAAATTTGGTATGGTTTCGAGTGGTAATCTCAGTGTACTTAACTAAAAAATAATAGACAAATAGCAAAGTTCAGTAATTAGTTAGAGAGTAATCCTTAATTATTTCTGAATAATACAAGTAAGTCAACGAGAATCAATCACAGTAAATTCAGTAATAGACAGTGAAAAAGATTGTAGAGACCTTCTATGGAACTTCTCTACGACAATACAAACTTAGAGGTTGTTTTAAAAGTTTTCGAGGGTGATGTTAGATACTTACAGATCCTCCCTAATCCCTCTATTAAAGGAGGGAACTAGAGTCAAAGTTGCCCTTTGGGAGATTTAGGGGGGTCTAAAAGTTTGTGATATATCAATCAGGAAGTTTTAAGCATCATCTTATAATTCTTGAATCTGTTGTCCTGATAACATATTCTTTTTTGAATGTTTCCTAAATTTTCCTATGAATATTCATAAAGTTAAATCCATACCCCAATGGACACAATTACCATCCCCAGCTATATTTTCTAATGGTCAATTATCTATGAAATTGGGTATAGATTCCCCACAAATAGAATTAATCAATCAAGTAGAATATTTACAAGTTCAATTGGAATTAGCTAAAACTGAATATAATAAAAATATACAGCAAGTTCAAAAATTTCAAACATTACTGCAATATATAAATGAGCAAGTTCGAGATAATTTAGATGAACAGAAAACATTAACAATTATCACTCAGGAATTATTTGAACTACTAGAACTGCATCGTTGTCAAATTGAAATATATAATCCTTATCTAACTTGTGCTACGGTAACTTATGAATATAGTTCCAGTTTACCCCATTGCCAAGGATTAATCAGAGCAATTGCTGATTTTCCCCAAGTTTATCAGGATCTTTTAGCAAAACAAATCTGGAAATCTGTGGAAATTGTACCAGGATATCAACCTAGTTTGCAGATCATGAGTCAATTAGCTTGTCCAATTTTTGATCATCAGGTAATTTGGGGTAATATTTGGCTAATTCGGGAGACAGAAACCAAATTTACAGAATTGGAAATATCTTTTTTACAACAAGTTGCTAATGAATGTGCGATCGCTCTGCGTCAATCTCAATTAAATACAAAAACCAAGAGACAAGCTAAAAAAATTCAAAAAAAAGAACGTCAAAAACAGGAATTTATCAAACACATTGCCCATGAATTACGCAAACCAATCACTAATATTAGTCTAGCTGTGCAAACTTTGGCTAGTTTGATGAAACCGCCGGGTATTTTAGATCAGGAAATAGTCTTTGAGCTATTACAAATTCTCAATGATGAATGTAGCAGAGAAAACAAATTACTTAACGATCTGCTCACATTTATTTATCTCCAAACCAATGCCGAACCTCCAACTTTAATTACTATTGATTTTAGTCATTGGTTATCTACTGTTGTTGAATCTTTTCGAGATGTTACTACTTGTCAACAACAACATTTACACCTGGATATCCCTCTAGCAATTCAGCCTATTTCCACAGATATTAGCGATTTAGAAAAAATCATTACTCTCTTACTGAATGAAGCTTGTCAATGTACCCCCCCGAAACAATCAATTACAATTACTACTTGTTTACATTTACAAACAATAGAACTAAAAATCAATATCTCCGGTGTAGAAATTCCCCATCATCAAATTTCACAAATATTTCAACCATTCTATAACCTGCCAAAATATTCCTCTTGGCAAGCCCAGAATACTGGTTTAGAATTAGCTTTAGTCAAAACTATGGTGCAACGTCTCCAAGGATTAATTCATGTAGTCAGTATTAACAGTAACATCACTTTTGTGATACAATTTCCCCTTCAGCCAGTTTTTTGACTGTACTACTAGCAGCAGAGCCAAAAGTCTGATATTATGGTTTTTAATTGGGGCGAGTAGCTCAACGGTAGAGCAGTTGACTCTTAATCAATTGGTTGCGGGTTCGATTCCCTCCTCGCCCATTGCATTTCAGGATTTGCAAAAAATCCTTTTGCCTGCAACTTGTCTAGGATTATGAATTATCCCCCTCAAGAGATCTTGTTTTTGGGAAAACTTGTCTATACATTTTTGACTCAATTCTGTAAAAGGCGATCGCCTTCTTTTGGTAAACACCCGTCACTGAATCAGCAAAACTTCCCTGGCAGTTAGCCCCAAATCTGGGAACGTGGGAGAATCATCACCTCTAAACTGAAAAACCTGATATTCCCCATCAATGAATAAACAGACAAAGTTGGCTGCTTAGGACTACCAATAAATCTCCTACCGTCTCATCCCAAATAATCTAAAATCCAGTATTTAGGAATTCCCATCGCTGCCCATTAAATAAAAGCATTTACTATGTTAAAAGAAACTATGTCATTTACGGTCGAAAACCATCGCGTTATCGGTGATTTATATCTACCTGCATCCAATAATCCTCTACTGGCGGTAATCGTGGGTCGCCTAATGACCAACGTTAAAGAAAAAGTCACGGGTGTTTATGCTCAAGCCTTGTCAGAACGCGGTATTGCTGCACTAGCTATAGATCATCGCCACTATGGTGAAAGCTAAGGACAACCACGCCAATATGAATATTATCAAGATAAAATCGAGGATTTGAGTGAGACTGTTAACTACATTATTGGCGACAGATGAGATCTTATTGTTCTAATGCCCCATGAAAAGCTTTAACTAACAAATCAATTCCCGTAATTGCACCACCAACAACAACAGCATCAGCACCTAAATCTAAGGCTTTTTTCGCCATTTCTGGGGAAGCAATACCGCCTTCACAAATTATAAAAGTATCCAAATTTTCTACTATTTGGGTGAGTAATTCCCAACCTGGAGGAGAATAATTTTTAGTCGCTGCTGTGTATCCAAATAGAGTTGTTCCCACAATATCCGCACCAGCATCAACAGCTAATTTTGCCGCTTCATAAGTATCTACATCTGCCATAACTGGCTTCTCTAATTTTTCATGAATTAAAGTAATAATATCTATTAACTTTTCATTACCAGGACGATTTCTGGTAGTGGCATCTATGGCAATAATATCTGCACCGGCTTGGGCTACAGCCACAGCGTGATCATATAAAGGAGTAATGTATACATCCGAACCTGTAATTATTTGTTTCCATAGTCCGATAATCGGCACTTGTACTTTTTCTCGCACTGCTTGAATATGAACAGGCGTATCAATTCTTACGCCTACAGCCCCATTATTAACTGCGGCTTGTGCCATAGCGGCAATTACATAGGGATCATGTAATGGAGAGTCTACGGGTGCTTGACAGGAAACGATTAATCCTTTGGTTAAATTAGTCATTTTTAACTTTGATAACTTTTAATTGTTTTGGTATCCACACAGTGAAAATTGAACCTAGTCCCACAGTAGATTCTACTTCTATTCTACCTCGATGTAGTTCTACCAGTTGTTTAGTTAATGCTAAACCTAAGCCAGTACCTTCATAGCGGCGGCGATAGGGTGTATCAAGTTGTTGGAATTTTTCAAATAATAGGGGTAATTTTTCTTCTGGTATGCCAATTCCTGTATCTTCTATTTGAAAAATAGCAGTATTATCTTCTATCCAAATTCGTAAAGTGATAGTTCCACCTTCTGGAGTAAATTTAATGGCATTAGTTAATAAATTCCAAATAATTTGTTCAATTCTATTTACATCAGCAGTAAAGTTATTTTGTGTAGGATTAATTTGTAAATCTAATTCTAAGGCCAGTTTTTGGCTAATAGCTTTTTCTTGGAGTGATTCTAAGATATTTTCAGCCGTTTTAATTAACGAAAAATTGGCAATATTTAAAACTGTTTTTCCTGCCTCAATTTGAGATAAATCAAGAATGTCATTAATCATCGTCAATAAATGTTCACCACTATCATGAATAGTTTGTAAATAATTTCTTTGTCTGGTACTTAATTCACCTAAAGGCCAACTTAATAATGTTGAAGACATCCCAATCACATAGGTTAGAGGTGTCAGTAATTCATGACTAATAGTAGCTAAAAATTCACTTTTAATTCGACTAGCAGCTTCAGCCGCAATCAGGGCTTCCCTGAGTGCAATTGTTCTTTCAACTACTCGTTGTTCTAGAGTTTGTTTTTCTTGGGTTAACGATTGCATTAACTCAGTTTGCCCAATAGCTGTAGCTAACTCTTCAGCAATGGCAGTTAGTAATTTTTTCTCATTTTCATGCCATTCACGGGGAATATAACATTGATGAGCAATTAACAATCCCCATAACTTATTTTCAAATATAATTGGGGCAGCTAATTTAGCTCTAACTTTAATCTCCCGTAAAAAATTTAACAAACAAGTTTCTAAAAAATATGTTTCTTCAATATCATTAACGGCTAATGTAAAACATTGGCGGTATTTTTGCCAACATTGTGTATCAGGTTGAAAGCAATTTTCTTCCGCATAATTTAAAACGGAAGGTATATCTTTTTTTGCAGATATTTCATAAATTACACAACCTCTTGGTATAGAGTTGGTATCTATATTCGCTTGAGAATTAATTAATGTACTTTCTGCTTTAGATTTGGTATATTCAAATTTATAAATTACTAATCTGTCTAAATCCAAAAACTCCCGTACTTGAGCTAATGTCTTGTTCATCGTAACAGGCAAGTCTAGGCTTTTACGGATTTGTGTAGTAACTGTGTTTAAAAGTTTTTCCTGGGCTATTTGTTTTTTTAGACTATCTTCTATATTCTGAGAAGTTGCGCTATATTCTATATTGATAGGGGCTGGAGAGTGGGGGAGAAAATATTCTAATAATAATAATGTAAATTGACTTTGCAAACTTGGATCATTAGGGAGAATATGTTGACGATATTGATCGAGAATGTGACAAGTGTGGGTATCAGATTTTAATATTTCTCCTAATTGCGATATACATAAAGCGATCGCATCAGGATCAAATGTCAAACTTGTATTTACTGATAGTTCTATCTCTGCTTTTGTTGATTGTAAATTACCCACCAAGAGCGCATTAAATCCTGAAGACAAAATCAATTTAAATCTTTGCTTCTGCCATTCTAAGGGAATTCCCTCTCTTACAAGCACAGCTTGTGTTAAAACAAAAGCATCTCGCCCTGCTCCTTGAGCCATTTCTTGTAACAATTCCCCAAGCTGATTAAATAGACTCAAAGGCAAGGTTTTAGAAAAACCCAAATCAGGAAAAACAAACATTGTCAAAAATGTAATGAAGATTGCAGGGGAGTATAGGAATAGGGGAGAGAAATTAAAATTAGTTTTTCCCCACTACCAATTATCAATTATCAATTACCCATTACCAATTATGCACCGTATAAATGCCACACCGGGAGGATGGAATCAATCAGACGGTTTAATTTTCATCAGCCAAAATCCAGCCCCTTTTGTCTTGATTACAGCAGCTGATACTGATATTCAAACTTTGGCCGCTGTAGTTCCCAAATTACCTCCCCAATTTCCGTCAGTTCGAGTAGCTAACCTATTACAACTACAGCAACAAATAAGTATAGATGCTTATAGTGAAGAAGTTTTAGAATCTGCCCAAGTCATTGTTTTGAGACTAATAGGAGGAAGTTCTTACTGGACTTATGGTTTAGAAGTCATACAAGAGATTGTACACCGTAATGGTACAACCCTAATTGTCATCCCAGGAGACGACGGTTATGATCCTGATTTAATCTCTAAGTCTACACTTTCTAAAGAAATTGTTAATCAAGTTTGGCAATATTTTCAAGCGGGTGGTGTCGAAAACTTCTGCAACGCCTTACAATTTATCGCGGATATAGCCATATTAACAGAGTTTAATCCGTTACCACCCCAAGCTGTCCCCCGTGTAGGGTTGTATGATAGGAGTCAGGAGTCAGAAGAAGAAAGAAAGAATCAGTCTAAAGTTGGTATTTTGTTTTATCGCGCTCATTATTTAGCAGGAAATACTAAAGTTATTGATGCTTTATGTACGGCTTTGATTCAGAAAAATTTACACCCTATACCTGTGTTTGTTTCCTCATTGCGTGAACCTGGTGTCAGTGAAAAGTTGTGTGAATTATTGATAAATAAAGATGATCAAAGTTTAAGTTTATTAATCAACACTACCAGTTTTTCCCTAGCAAGTTTAGAAACAGAAACACCACAAACCGAACTTTGGGAAAAATTAAATTTACCTGTTTTACAAGTAATTCTTTGTGCTAGTTCTTTAGAACAATGGCAATCACAAACTCAAGGTTTAACGCCTCGTGATATGGCTATTAATGTGGCTTTACCAGAAGTAGATGGACGGATTATTAGCCGGGCTGTTTCTTTTAAAAAATTGCAAACTCGCAATGAGCAACTGGAAACCGATGTGGTAGTTTATGAACCGGTGAGCGATCGCATTGAATTTGTTGCCCAACTGGCTGCAAACTGGGTCAGATTACGGATCAAATCACCCCAAGAACGCCGCATAGCCCTAATTTTGGCAAATTACCCCAACACCAATGGTCGCCTCGCCAATGGCGTAGGATTGGACACTCCTGCTAGTTGTGTGGAAATTCTCAAAGCTTTAAAGTTAGCTGGTTATGAAGTAGGAAATACTGGTAGTGAGCGAACTTGTACTGAGCGTAGTCGAAGTAGTCGAACTATTCCAGAAAATGGAGATGAGTTAATTACAATTTTAACTGCTGGTGTGACTAATGATCCTGAAGGTAAAGATTGGAAATCTGTAAATCAATCTCTTTCTATGGAGGAATATCAAAGGTATTTTTCTGGTTTACCTGCATCTGTTCAAGGGGGTATTGTTGAGCGTTGGAGTTCTGTTGAGGAAACGAACCACAGAGGCACAGAGAAAGGAGATTTTTTACCTGTTTCTGGTATTCAATTTGGTAATGTTTTTGTGGGGATTCAACCATCAAGAGGTTATGATATTGATCCTAGTTTAAATTATCATGATCCTGATTTAGCACCAACTCATGATTATTTAGCTTTTTATTATTGGGTGCGGGAATGTTTTGGGGCTGATGCTATAGTTCATGTTGGCAAACATGGTAATTTGGAATGGCTACCGGGGAAAAGTATCGCCCTATCTCATACTTGTTATCCAGAAATTGCTTTTGGTGCAATGCCCCATTTATATCCATTTATTGTTAATGATCCCGGTGAAGGTTCGCAAGCTAAAAGACGCGCTCAAGCTGTGATTATTGATCATCTTACGCCGCCGATGACACGGGCTGAATTATATGGGCCTCTGCAACAAGTAGAAAATTTAATTGATGAATATTATGAAGCGGAAAGTTTAGATCCTAGTAGAATGCCAGCAATCCGCGATCGCATTCAAGAACTTGTCATCAAAGAAAACCTTTATCAAGATTTGGGTATTACCAACCCCCAAGACATTGCCAACTTTGAAACTTTAATTTTAAATTCCCTCGATGGTTATTTATGTGAACTCAAAGAAGCTCAAATTCGGGACGGTTTACATATCTTTGGCCAATGTCCCCAAGGAAGACAACTACGAGATTTAATTATAGCGATCGCTCGCATCCCCAACCGTCATTCTATCGGCATTACCCGCGCCATAGCCCAAGAATGGGGCTTAGATGTAGATCCCCTCACAGATCCCCTTTCTCACCCCTTCACCATCCCCACAACCATCTCTTTACCACCCCATTTATATCCAAGGCTGAAATATTGCCGGATCATTGGTGATGTTGTCGAACTCCTAGAGACAGAAGCCGCCCTAATAGTCAGTAGGGGTTTAGCACTGCTAAACCCTGACAACAGTTCACAACCAAGCACAACATCACCCCTCACCCAAACCCTGAACTGGATACAAAACCAACTTCTCCCCGCACTGGAAAAAACCAGGGAAGAAATTACCAACCTATTACGAGGACTGGATGGTGAATACATTCCTAGCGGTGCTTCTGGCGCACCTACACGCGGCCGCCCCGAAGTTCTGCCCACAGGTAAAAACTTTTACGCGGTGGATATTCGCGCCATACCCACAGAAACCGCCTGGGATGTCGGTAGAAAAGCGGCGGAAAATCTGATTGAAACCTACACCCAAGAACATGGAGAATATCCCAAAACTCTAGGTTTGTCGGTGTGGGGTACTGCTACCATGCGGACTGGTGGCGATGACTTGGCCGAAGCTTTAGCTTTACTCGGTGTGCAACCTGTTTGGGATGGTGCAGCGCGACGAGTTGTAGATTTTGAAATTTTGCCCTTATCAATTCTCGGCCGTCCCCGTGTGGATGTCACTCTGAGAATTTCCGGTTTTTTCCGGGATGCTTTTCCCAATTTAATCGCTTTATTTGATCAAGCTGTAAAAGCAGTTTCTCGCTTAGATGAACCAACTGATCAAAATCCTTTAGCCGATACAGTGCGTCAAGAAACTGAACAATGGACTCAAGAGGGTTTATCTTTAGAAGTAGCCCAAGAGCGATCGCAATATCGCGTTTTTGGTTCTAAACCTGGTGCTTACGGTGTTGGATTACAAGGTTTAATTGCCTCCCAAAACTGGCAAAATGACCAAGATTTAGCCCAAGCTTACATTAATTGGAGTGCTTATGCCTATTCTTCCGGTGAGGGAACAAAGGACGGTAGGGGCAATCCCCCCGTGGTTGCCCTACCAGAGGAACGGGGAACAGACAATAAAAATATCGAAGCTTTCCAACAACGGTTGAAACAAATGCAAATAGTCCTGCATAATCAAGACAACCGAGAACACGATTTACTTGACTCCGACGATTATTATCAATTTCAGGGTGGTTTAACTGCTGCGGTGCGTTCTCTTCAAGGTAAAAACCCCGTCACCTATTTTGGTGATAACGCCAATACATCTAAACCCCAAGTCCGTCAACTCAAATCAGAAATTGCCAGAGTGTATCGTTCCCGTGTCGTTAACCCTAAATGGATAGCCGGAGTTATGCGTCACGGTTATAAAGGTGCATTTGAAATGGCCGCCACAGTAGATTTTCTCTTTGCTTACGATGCCACTGCCCAATGTGTTGAAGATTATATGTATCAAGGCATTGTTCAAGCATATTTAGAAGATACTAAGGTTTGTGAATTTATTCAAGATAAAAATCCCTGGGCCTTACGTGATATTGCTGAGAGATTATTAGAAGCCAACCAGCGCGGTTTATGGCAAGATGTAAATACCCAAACACTAGATAATCTGCGAAATTTAGTCCATGAAGCGGAAGCAACTATTGAATCAAAATAATTAAGTTGAGGAAACAGACATGGAAGATCTTGCGTATTTACACTTGGACTTTGCCCAAGAGCATAGTGAAATTACTGAGTTAGTTTCTCTCGGTTCTTTATTTAAAAAAGCAACCGCACCCAATTGGCAACTTTTTTCTGGAAAAGCTTGGAAATATATGTTGCCTCTGGCTTTAACTGCCTCTATTTTAAATAGTGTTAGCAGTGTTTTTGCTCTAGAACAAGGTAGTAATCTTAACAATTTACAACCAGAAAATGGGATCTCCCAAATTGAACCCACAAATCATAAAATCATCAGTACGGCCACCATCGCCAAAACCACCACAAACAAGATTGTCCCTGTTAATAACAAACGAAAAAATCCTAATTTTTTAGTTAAAGGTGATGAAGGCCCAGATGTTAGAGTCTTACAAGAAAATTTAAGAGTTGCTGGCTTTTATCATGGCAACCCCACAGGTGTTTTTGGTCCGATTACTGAAGAAGCCGTTAAAAGATTCCAAAAGGCTTATAAACTAAAAATTGATGGTGTCGTGGGTAAATCCACATTAGCGAAATTAGCCCCACTAGATAGTAATAATGGCAAAACTACTACTGCAAAATTAAATAATCGCGATACTCTCACTTTAGGCGATCGCGGTGAAGCAGTGAGAATTCTCCAAGAACAATTAATCAAAGCTGGATTTATCCAAAGTCCACCTAATGGTTACTATGGCCCTAATACTGTTGATGCTGTGACTCGCTTCCAAAAACAGCACCAAATAGACCCTACTGGTATCGCCGGGCCAACTACCCGTTCTAAATTACATAATTTAGTAAAAAATTCATCCAATAGTGATTTTACTACTTTAGAAATCCAACGACGACTACATGAAAAGGGTTTCTATAAAGGTCAAATCAACGGCATGATGGCAGAAGATACCAAAAAAGCAATTAGCCGCGCTCAAAAGTTTTATGGTATCAGTCTCAATGATGTCAAAAACGGAAGTTTTTAACTCCCGCTTTGGTCACGCATTTAGATTCCCACATTATTTTCATTAATTAGTAGTTGGGTAATTGGTAATGGGTAATTGGTAATTGGTAATTGGTAATTGGTGATTTTTCTCAATTCTCACCTCTTTCCTTTTCCCTCTTAACTGTTACCTGTCACCTGTCACCTGTCACCTATCTTACTAAATTGGCATTAACGCCCTTTGGCACTTAGGACAGACCGCATGGATTGTCATTTGACAATCTAATAAATGAAAACCTTCTTTTTGCGCTGTTTTTGCTCCAATCTTTAAAATTGAATCGTTTTTAAATTCAATTGTCGAGTTACACCGCACACAAATGAGGTGATGGTGGTGATGGGGATAGGGCTGATTAATTTCATAATGTTTATGTCCTTCACCCAGTTCCAATTCCCGTAAAATCCCCATTCTCGCCATCAACTTCAAGGTACGGTAGATAGTTGATAAACTAATCCCTTCACCATCAGTTTCTAAGCGATGATATAGATCCTCAGCACTTAAATGCTCACCTTGGGGAAGTTCTTGAAAAATATGTAGAATCGTTTCCCGTTGGGGCGTTAAACGCCAACCACGTTCGTTTAGTTCTGACTTAAGTGAACCAGTTGTGTAGACAGTCATACTAAATTTTCTCAACAAAGCCCATTAATTGAGAATATAACAAATATCTGACTTAATTTGCAACAATCATTGCTTATTGAGAATAATTGTTGGTTGACGGTTGACTGTTGACGGTTGAAAGAAAGAAATAATCTCTCTTGCCTCTTGCCTCTTCCCTCTTGTCTGTCACCTGTCACCTGTCACCTGTCACCTGTCACCTAATTCCCTAACTCAAAGACTCTAGATAGTCTCGGATAAGGTTACGGCGCTTGGGTTGGCGCAGTTTTTGCAGGGCTTTGGATTCGATTTGTCTGACTCTTTCCCGTGATAGGTCAAGGGCGCGGCCAATTTCTGCCAGGGAGTAGGGATGACCGTCGGATAAGCCAAAACGCATTAAAATTACATCCCGTTCTCGACTGGTGAGGTCAGCTAGAAGACTATGCAAATCTTTTTGCAAAGATTCCCGCATTAACATCTCTTCTGGGGTGATGCTATCAGTTTCTAGCAATTCACCTAATTCTGTATCTTTATCTTTACCGACTTTGGTTTCTAAAGACACAGAGCGGGGAACTCTCAATAACACTTCCCTTACTTGGGTGGGTGTCATATCTAGTTCAGTTGCTAGGTCTTCTAAGGTAGGTGTGCGGCCTTTTTCTTGGGCGATTTTGCGTTGCGCTTTTTTAATTTTGTTTAGTTTTTCGGTAATATGAACAGGAAGGCGGATGGTGCGGCTAGAAGTAGCGATCGCTCTAGTAATACCTTGACGAATCCACCAGTAAGCATAGGTACTAAAACGATAACCCTTAGTGGGGTCAAATTTTTCTACTGCCCGTTCTAAACCTAAAGTTCCTTCTTGAACTAAATCCAATAGTTCCAAGCCCCGATTTTGATATTTTTTAGCAACAGACACCACTAAGCGCAAATTCGCCTTAATCATGTGGGATTTGGCTTGGAGTCCTTGGCTTTGAACTTGCTCTAGTTCTTCCACTGTTAACTTGACAATTTCTGCCCAGCGCTTTTTGCCGTTTGCTAAAGTGGGTTTTAGATCGGATACATTGATGCCAGCAGTAGTCGCCCACCGTTCCAAAGAAGGGCGATGTCCTAGTTCGGATGCCAAACGCTCTTGTACTTCAATTAAGTGTAAATAGGGTGTAACTATAGGATCTCCATCTTTAGCTGCTGCACTTAACAATACTCGCAAGCGCAAGTATCGCTGTACTTTTTGAGCTTCAGAAACTTCTTCATCCCTACCTAACAAACGAACTCGACCAATTTCTTGCAGATAGAGACGAACTAAATCTGTGCTGCGGCGGTTGCCTTGGTTGGCTAATTCTGATTCTACTGCGGCGATATCTAAATCTGGTAAGTCATCTACTGGTAAATCATGGTGTTCATGATTAGCTCCCATTTCCAAGGCTGGATTAGGATTTTGACCATCGTAGGTAGCATCTGTATAGAAGGATGTTGCTGGCATAATGTTTCCAATCGCTCCAGGTAACAATAGATTACGGTTAGTTAAAATTACGGTTATCTCATCAACTGTTGCTATTGTTCCCGTAATTCGTCATCAAATAACAGAGTTTAGATTTCTACTACAATTCTTTGCAAAACTTTGTACTCATTGAAGTAGACATTTAGAGGCAAAAGTTAATTTAATCGGCCTTGATTTATGCAAATTTTAAGCTAGACTACGGTGTAAATTTACTTAGTTAATCTTACCATTTCAATGGAGATGTACAGTGATTTTTTTAACTGATTATAAACATATCTGGTATTTATGATGATGTTTATAAACTACATAGTTATATTTACATTACCCTAGAGGTAATTTCCTGACGATTTGGCAAAATTTTTCTAGGGATTTTGCGGTAGTCCATAAATTTTAATTGGACACCTTACACCATCAGCATTTCTCCCCTCTTGACCAGATTTGTTCTACGGGAAAGTTATCAAATTCGGCTTTGATATCTCGTAACATAAGTTTATCTAATGCCTGTCTTGGTGTAATTTCTCCTGATAGTAGTTGATAAACTTGTTCGGTAATAGGTATAGCAATGCTGTGTTTTTGGGCAATTTCCATTAATACCCGACAGGTATTGACTCCTTCTGCTGTACCGGAAAGATTGGATAGAACTTCTGGCAAGGTTTTGGAGTTAGCTAACTGATATCCAACTTGATAGTTGCGACTTAAGGGACTGTTGCAGGTGGCTAATAAATCTCCTAGACCGGATAAACCATAAAATGTTTCCGTTTTCGCCCCTAAAGTGTTGCCAATACGCACCATTTCCGTTAGGCCACGGGTGACAAGAGCAGCTTTGGCGTTTGTACCCAGGTGTAAACCATCACATACTCCAGCAGCGATCGCTATCACATTTTTCAGTGTCCCGCCTAATTCTACTCCCACGGGGTCGGGATTAGTATAAACACGAAATTGCTGGGAAGAAAAAACTAATTGTATTTGTTGGGCGGCGGCAACATTTTTACTAGCTACTACCGTTGCTGCGGGTAATTTTTGTTCTATTTCTTTGGACAAGTTAGGCCCAGATAAAACTACTACAGGTTGATGAGGAAATATTGTTTGCCAAATTTGCGACGGTGTATAGGTTGTATGTGGTTCAAGTCCTTTAGTAGCTGTGACAAGAATAGTATTTTTTAATGATTTTTCTATATTTATAGACTTAACTAAGTTTGCTACTTCTCTAACACCCTTCATAGAAATAGCGCAGAGGATAATATCAGCATTTTCTAAATTATTCTCTAAAGAGACTAGGCTATGTCTTGACCATAAATGTACAGTATGTTTATTAATTGTAGCCAGATGAGCTAATGCTTGACCCCAAGCACCAGCACCAAGAATAGTAATATTTTGTGGCTTGTTATTCATAATGGATTTAAAAGCATAATATTCATATTAATTTAGTAGTTGTGAGTAGTAACAATTTAAGTTACTCCCAAAACTACTATATATTAGTCCTATATTATTACCTGTCACCACGGGGATAAAGAGCCATTAATTCTCTGACCTGTTCAGCATGATAGGAGCTTCTTGTCAATGGTGAAGAAACAACTTGTAAAAATCCTAGTTCTTCACCAAAAGCTTGCCAAAGTGCAAATTGTGATGGTGTAATAAAGTTTGATACTTGCAAGTGTTTTTGACTAGGTTGGAGATATTGACCTATGGTTAAGATGTCACAATCTACAGAACGTAAGTTTTCCATAACTTGACGGACTTCTGTATCAGTTTCACCTAGACCGACCATGATCCCAGATTTAGTGTAAATACGAGAACTAATTTGGCGCGATCGCTGTAATAATTCTAAGGTACGTTGATAATTGCCCTGGGGTCGAACATTACGATATAAACGCGGTATAGTTTCTGTATTATGGTTTAATACTTCTGGTTTGGCTTGGAGAATAGTTTCCAAAGCTTGCCAGTTTCCGCACAAATCCGGAATTAATACTTCTATGGTTGTATGAGGTGAAATCTCATGAATAGCGTCAATACACTTTACAAATTGAGACGCGCCACCATCTGGTAAATCATCACGGTTAACGGAAGTAATAACTACGTGATTAAGCTGCATTCGCCGCACTGCTTCCGCTAGTCTTGTGGGTTCAGTGGGATCTAATGCTTTTGGTTTCTTTTCAAAATCAATATCACAGTAAGGACAAGCTCTGGTGCAAGCTGGACCCATAATTAAAAATGTAGCAGTACCAGCATTGAAGCATTCCCCAATATTAGGGCAGGAAGCCTCTTCGCAAACCGTATTTAGGGCTAAATCCCGCAAAATCTCTTTAACGTTACCAACACGCTCCCATTGAGGTGCTTTTACCCGCAACCAGTCTGGTTTTACAGTCACAGTCTATTTTTACCATTTTAGTTATACACATTTAATCCTAGCAAGCAAAGTCGCCTCTGGTAGATGAAATATTTGTAATTTTTTCGTGATTATGATATTATGTAGAATATATTGCCATTTTTGTGGCGGGATGTAGCGCAGTTTGGTAGCGCACTGCGTTCGGGACGCAGGGGCCGCAGGTTCAAATCCTGTCATCCCGATTTTTTTTAATCTCACTTAGCAAATTATTTGACATTGTTGACAAATTGGTGTGTATCTTGCCAATTTACTTAGGGTTTGCACCAAAAAGTCTTTCCATAGAGGTAAACAAGAGGCAATAGTTTGGGTTGTCTTTAACAACCAATTTTTTCCTTTTATTCAGATCCAAAATGCACGTTTTTAGGAGTATCTTCCTCAAAAACCTTGCATCTAGTTTCTTTTCTAAAGCCTGAAATCTTTGATTTCTCTAGGTTTCATATTTATTCAGCAACCCCTAGTTATTCATCACAGTATTGTTGAAAAATTAGCACAAGTTATAAATAGGACTTACGCATTTTAACGAAATGTAGGGGTTTGAGATTGCTTCCTTACGTTGCAATAACAGTATTTGAAGTAAGCTTTGCGTAAGTCCAGTCAAGATGTACATGAATTTAAAGTAGCTTTGCAACAATGTCTTTGATGCTTACATTTTACTAATTCGAGGATCTAAAACAATGCTATTACCAGTGATATCTACATGATAAGTCCAAAATTGGCTTTTGACTTTAACAATCACTTCCCAACCTTGAATGGGATCAAATATTTGAGTACATACTTCCCCAAAGCCAAAGGTACAGGAATTACTAAATGTTTTCTGGGAGGATGAGGTAATTTTTAAAGCTTTTACTGCTAAACCAGAATGTTTGGAAGCATCATTTAAAACTGAATTTGCAATCCTTTTTGGTAATTGATTATTAGTTATTTTGGGATCTAAGATAATTTGTGAACCAGATTTATTCACATGATAAGTCCAAGATTGTTCTTGAACTTGGACAGTGACTATCCAACCAGGAATAGGATTATATTCCTTTGTACAAATCTCCTCAAATTTAAACATACAGGGATTACCAAAGTTAGTAGATGTGACTTGAGTAATTTGTAAATTACGAAGTTTTTCACCAGAAACTCTAGCGGCATCTCTTAGCACTGCTTGGGAAATAGATTTAGGTAAGGTATTTTGTAATTGGGACTGTTGTGGATTTTTGGCATTTGCAGATATGCTATTGTTACTGACACCTAGATCACAAGCTAACAGACTGCTAATAATGAAAATTGAGAAAAATATTTTTGGCAGATTACGGATCATATACATTTGAGAACCCTGTTTATTAATTAATTTCATGATGATACAAATTGAGAATTGAATTTTTTTACTTAATTAACCTATCATAGAATTTTGATTACAGCAGATTATAGATCAATAAGGTACAAGCTCTAAATTGAAATCTATACAAAAAGACAGTTTTACTACTGAGTCTTGACTCCTGAATCATCAATTCTGCCGTATTTTATTCCCATTGCTAAAAGTGCTGTTCCATAAGCTGCTTCTGTATTTATTGATGACACTATTGGTACTTTTAAATAACGTTGACGAATAGCTGTCCAGGTAGAATTAGCCGCACCACCTCCGGCGGTATAAACATGAGTTAATGGATCTGCTCCTAGTTGTTTTAATAGTTCATACCCTTGGGCTTCTATTCTAGCCATACTTTCTAATAAACCATGCAGAAATTGTTGAGGTTGATGTGGTCGTGGTTCTAGTCTGGGTAGTAAGTGAGGATCATTAATAGGAAAGCGATCGCCTGGTTTTAGTAATGGATAATAATCTAAATCAGTGGCTTGATTTGGATCAATTTCTTGGCTTAACTTGACTAATTCTGCATCACTAAAAAAATGTTTTAACACAGCACCACCTGTATTGGAAGCACCTCCAGTTAACCACAAATCTCCTAACCGATGGCTATAAATTCCATAACGCGCGTCTTCGGTTCTATGCCGACTTAAAAGTTTTAGTACCAAAGTTGAACCCAGCGAAGTTACCCCTTCCCCCGGAAATTTAGCTCCACTGGCTAAAAAAGCGGCAATACTATCCGTCGTACCTGCAACCACCACACAACCACCTTGAAAGCCAAATTCACCTAGTATCTGAGGACGTAATTCCCCAATAGGTGTTCCTGGTGCTAGGACTTGGGGTAGCTGAACGGGAATTTGTAACTGTTCTAACCATCCTGGATATTGCAATTTTTCCACGTCATAACCCAGTTTCAAAGCATTGTGGTAATCACTAATACCTAGTTTTCCATGTAAGAGAAAACCTAACCAATCAGCTTGATGCAGTAAATATCTGGCTTGTGCAAAATTAGGTAATTGCTGCATCCAGAGTAACTTTGCTAGGCTAGATGTAGCACTTAATACGGTATGATTAGCTGGGGCAATCTGGCTTAATTGTTCTAAAGCTATTGCTCCTCGGTTATCGTTGTACAATAGCGGTGATGCTATAGGCTCTCCTGTCCCATCAGTCAGTAAAATAGTAGAAGAAGTCCCATTAATGGCGATCGCCTGTATTTGACCCCTTAAATCCCTCGGAATTTGCCCTAATAGACTCCATAAAGCCTCTTGCCAACAACGCACCCAATCAACGGTTTCCGACTGCCAAGAATGGCGGATTTCACAAAGAATGTTACCCTCTTCATCAATTACCATACCCCGTGCGCCAGAAGTGCCAAAGTCAATACCAAGGAATAAACTCATAGATTTAGAGAATAGGGAATAGGGGAGCAGTCAACCATCAATCATCACCCAATCCCGTAATCTAAATTTACGGTTTTTGTTGCATCTTGTAACAAGATGTTTCCTAATCTTGGTAAAACAGGGAAAAGTAGTAAACGGAGTCTTAAAAATTCAGTCCAAATTTAGGAGGATTTCCATTATGCCTATCTCAGATACCCAAGTTTACATCGCTTTAGCTGTGGCGTTAATTCCCGGAATTCTAGCTTGGCGGTTAGCTACAGAACTCTACAAATAACACAATGTAACTCTGTTACAGGTGATCAAGCCTAGTTTCCATTGGTGTAGTTTCCAAATGCTTGTGGTTGTAGACTATCAGGATTGGGGAAACTACACCTTACTTAAATTATGTAATATTTTATTCATTGCTATACTTGTATAAATTTCCCAAAAATGGAGTAATATGTCAGCTAAATTCAGCCGTAATTAGCAACTGTTTACTTTTGACTAGGAATTTTAGATTTTAGATGAACAATTTTGTTGCAAGTCTGGAGTCCTTTAGGACGGAAAAACCCTCAATCCAAAATCCTCAATCCAAAATCGAGTGACAGTGGCTACCATAAAATATGCAAGCCTTTTTTTAGCATCATGAACGCCTTTCAACCCTCTAGAACGCCTCTCGAACCAGTAGAACAACGCCGAATTAAACCTAGACCTAAACGGCACTTACGCCATCGTGCTTATCAGGTGATGGCATTGGAAACTACCGCTAAATTAGCAGTTAATACGGTTATTAGTACAGCCGCTATATCTGCTTTAGTACAATTATTGCCTTATCACTGGTTACAACAGGACAAGTTAAGAGAAGTGCGTACCGAAGTTAAAGTTATGGAAGGCCGTGTCCAAAATTTACAGACAGAATTTAGTCGCAACTTTGATCCCAGCGAATCTAAAAATATTATGCAGCAAAAGTCCTATCGCTTTTATCCCAATCAGCGTCCAGTAGTATTGATGAATGAAGATCAGAATGTGATGGAACAATCTGATTCAACACCATAAAAGTGCAAATAATGTATTAATGATCATGGTTATTAGGGTAACTACCGATGATGCAGATTTTATATTTAGTTAGTAACAAAATTGCAATTTTGTACTCAGTTTTACTGGTGACTTCCAAAATTGTGAATTATCAATTCAGTTAAGTAGGTAGGCGTTGAAATTTATCGTTGAGGCAAGGCAAGAGGTAAAAGAATTTGAGGAATTGTACATTTTGTAACATATCTCGATTTTTTTAAGCCAACTTACTTATCTACAAAATTAGTCCTGAAAAAATAGTAACTCATTCAACCAATTTTCGATTTGTAACCGCAAGCGATCCCCGCTAACATCTTGACGGTTTAAAATTGATAGTTCTGCCAATGCGCGACGGTAATCAGCGATCGCACAATTCCAATCTCCCCAAATATGGTAAGTCCGTCCCCGTTCAGCCAAAATATGTTCTTTGAGTTGACCAAACAGCATTGCAATTTCTAAATATTCAATAGCTTCTGCATATTCTCCCAGATCGCGCAAAGTGATACTGCGATTAATCCAAGCTCGAACATAATGGGGATTCAAATCTATTGCTTGTTCATAATCAGCCAAAGCTGCTGTTAACTCACCACAAGCAGCATAATAATTACCTCGGTTATTGTAAGCACTAGCTAATTTAGAATTTAAGTCGAGGGCCTTATTATAATCACAGATAGCTTTTTGCTTATCACCGCTTTGAAAATAAATCAGTCCCCGGTTATTGTAATCAACAGCATTTTCAGGATGATGATCAATGAGATGACTTAAAAGAGCGATCGCCTTAGTATAATTTCCCTGTTGTGCTAACTTTAAAGCACAAGAGCGTAAATAACCTTCTTCTACCATTGATTCATGACTATCCTCTAACTCTTTACATGGATTACAAGAATTGTTTTGATTAAAACCACATAGCTGATTGTTTTTAATATCAGAATTTAAAAAAGAGTGCTTATTCATACGTTGTCTATTTTGATTTACTTGGTTTGTTAAATAAAGCGACAGTTTTGATCCATTAATGCTTCTATGATCATTTAGGAGCTTAGGTTTGACATTCTCCCGTCAGATCCAGCCATTAATCTAATAATGTATACTTCATACCCAAGTTCAATTCCAGAATCAGTAAAAATCTAAAGAATTGAAGTGTAAATTTTAATGATGAGAACTTCAAAGCAAAAACTAAGAGGCAAAAGGTAAGAGAAAATAGATATGCTCGGCAGGATTTTCTCTTAACCAGCAGATTTTGCCCTCTTAGGTGATTGGTATATACCTGTCGTCTAATCATGAGTCTGTAAACCCATAATCCCCTCACATCTAGCCCTACCGTGTATATAGAAGTCTAATCAAGTTTCCCAATCGGGTTTTGATGCCTCCTAACCCCCAATTCTGGGGGAATTAAGAATTTCAAAGTCTCCCATTTACCCCCAACGTTGGGGGTAACAGAGGGGATTTAGGGGGCTAAATAATCACAAAACGAAAACAGATAGGACTTGTATATACACCGCGAACCCATAGTTAGGGGGTGTTAACAATTCTAGAAGAGACATTTGTCATGACAACAAAAATTGCTTATGCTGATGCTACCGATCTCACTACTGATGACTACATAGTTCTCGGTTTAGCTACGTGCTTCTACAAAGAAGATGGAGAAGTACATCAAATTGAAGTGATCGAACCCATTCCTTCCGCAGCGTTAGAAGCTATATGCAAAGGCATTCCCACATCTTATAAATTTGCTTATGCTACTACCTTGGGATCTCTTTTAGATGGTGATAAAATGCTTTTGCCTACAGGCTTCCCAGAATCAGCACAATTTGGAGATGAGTTTCCATTACGGTTATTTTCTGCCGCCCGTACCTATAAGCGTCGTGAAGTAGCCCAAAATCTGATTCCTTTAGGAACAACTAAAACAGATTTGAACTATACAACAGAGCGTAAACGGGTACTTAATGCAGCTAGAGTTGTCACTAAAGAAGACAACGTAAAACAACATTCTCACACTCACAAAGTTCTTTAATTTTAGGTTACTATGTTGAAACTTTACGGCGGCGCTCGGAGTCGAGCTTCAATTATTCAGTGGTATTTAGAGGAACTAGAAGTTCCCTATGAATTCCTACTGTTAGATATGCAAGCTGGGGAACATCTCCAGCCAGATTTCCTCAAAATCAACCCTATAGGCAAAGTTCCTGCCATTGTGGATGGGGATTTTCAACTTTGGGAATCAGGAGCTATTTTACTTTATTTAAGTGAAAAATACGGTAAAACTGCTTATTCACTCGAAGAAAAAGCAATCTTTAGTCAGTGGGTATTATTTGCCAATTCCAGTTTAGGAACAGGGATTTTTATAGAAGCCAATCGTGAGCGAGAAATGCCACGTTTACTGACTCCTTTAAATGAACTTTTTACTAAACAGCCTTTCTTATTGGGTAATGATTTTACAGTTGCAGATGTGGCTGTAGGATCAATTCTCTGTTATATCCCAATAATGCTAAAGGTAGATTTGAGTCCTTACCCAGCAGTTTTGAAATATATGCAGAGTATGTCTGAACGTCCTGCTTTTCAAAAAACTATTGGTGGACGCAAATAATTTGAGGTAATGGGTAATGGGTAATTGGTAATTGGTAATTGGTAATTGGTAATTGGTAATTGGTAATTGGTCAATTCTTTAATTTCCCTGTTCCCTATTCCCTATTCCCTATTCCCTATTCCCTATTCCCTATTCCCTATTCCCTATTCCCTATTCCCTATTCCTTAACGATAATTTGTAAATTGCAAAGCAACTGGGAAATCTTCTTGTTTTAGACGCTGCATAACCAGTTGTAAATCATCTTTAGATTTTGCTGTCACCCGCACAAAATCACCTTGAATTGAGGCTTGAACTTTTTTAAATTCGTCCCGAATCAATTTAGAAATTTGTTTACCAATGTCTTGGCTAATGCCTTTTTTCAGGGTGATTTCTTGACGGACACGGTTGCCACTGGCAGATTCAACTTTCCCAAAGTCAAAGATTTTTTGGGAAAGGTTGCGCTTGGCGGCTTTTTCCCGCAAGATTGTATGGACTGATTCTAAAGTAAATTCGCTGTCAGTACCAATAGTAATTTTTTCGTCACCTAATTCAACGGTGGTTTGAGTGTCTTTAAGATCGTAACGGCTTTTAACGTCTCTTGTAACTTGATCAATAGTATTAACTAATTCTTGTCTGTCAAAGTCGCTGACGATATCAAAGGAAAAAGTAGAAGCCATAAATTAATAATTGGTAATTGGTAATGGGCAATTGGTAATAGGCAAGAGGCAAGAGGTAAGAGGTAAGATAAATATTATCCTCAGACCTTCAAGCAACTCTAGCTAATTATTTAATTTGCATCAGACTGAGGTAAAACAGAGTTCCAGAACTAAAACTGGCAACAACAAACATTAGCGATCGCAATAGGGGTATATTTGCAATATAGAAAATAGAGTATAACAAACGAGCGATGATAAAGGCGATCGCTGCTGTTACACCTTCGGGAGAATTTACACCAGTAACATAAGCCATTAAAGCTGCTGGTGCAAAAACTATAAACCCTTCAAATGAGTTTTGATGCGCCCATGTAGCCCGTTGGGCATAACCTGCCAATTTATCAAACATCGCGCGAGGAGCAGAAAAATCATACCCTACCTGCAATCTACCAAAAGCGACTAATAAATAAGGTACATAAATCAGGATCGCAGCGACGACTATAGAGTATAAAAAAATAGCAGGTACTGGTAATTGAGATAAAGACATTAAACTAATTAAATAAGGATTGATAATTTTTTGACGATGGATAAAGGGTAATTTAGTCAACTCATTACCCATTACCCAATTATTTTCCATCTCTATCATTAGCTTTGCAAAGATGTACAGTTCACTCTAGTCAAAGTAAAAGAGTGTGACAACTTTTCGCTGTTCTTCAGCCTCCCTACAGGTTTGTAGGAGGGTACGACTATCATGAAATGCAAAGCAGATTAGTTGTTGGCAACGAGAGACGATTTCTTTGTTACATAAGTAACTCGCTTCAGCTAGAGACAGGTTATCATTGCTGGGGTTTTCTACCAGGTGCATCACCTGTTCTAGTTGTTGGCGTGATTCTTGGGGTTGACGTTCCAAGCTTTGGGGCAAAATTACCGTGAGTAAGTTGGGATCAGCCCGTGTTGCGCCCCGGATGGCCGCAGAGTTTGTGCCTGTAGCACCAGAAGTAATGATGCGGTTGCCCGATAGAATTAGAGCATAAGTCATCATTTCAATCAAGTTCTGATGAGTGATTGGCACGTGACGAGAACCCAGCAAAGCAATCCGCTTGGAACCCGTTTGTTGGATTGTTGCTAGTTCTTGGGCTAATGTATCAAGGTTGATGGTGTCTATTGACTGACTCAAAGATGAAGATCATGAGATTAAACAACCTAGATATTCTACCAAACAGCGTGTAAATAGGAAGCTAACTAGAGTTACATATTCCTACAATTTTTGGAAGCAAAAGGCAAGAGGCAAGAGGCAAGAGGTAGGGGCGAACGTCCGTTCGCCTCTGCTCCCCTACTCCCCTGCGTCCTGGGTATTGCTATGTCTCATTTCCCAAACTTTGAGCAAAATTAAATACTCATAGAATGCTTGTAAGGTACACCAAGTAAATCCAGCCCTACCGTCTAAACAACCACCTAGAAAAAAATACATATATATGAAGCGAATCAGTGGTCTAGCTGGTAAGCTTAGAGATAAATCCTTTAAAGCGCGTCTTCTTTCTACTTCGGATTTACCAAAAAATAACTCTTGATAATTGATATTACCATTGCTTAATTGAGCTAATGTTTCTTTGGCTTCATCTGTAGAATAGCGGTTATGTTTTTCAATCCAACGGCTTAAACCTTTACCAGAAGTATAATGAGGATAGGTTTCTTTTAAAAAGCTAGTTGGGCCATTACAAACTTCTCTTTCGGTATGTCCATAGTCTGTAAACCAAACTTTGCCATGAAGAAAAAGACGTAGTTGATAGCGCGGATATTGGGTACTATGGCGAATCCAACGATCCATAAACATCACTCTTTCAGCAACATAATAGGCAATGTATTCTGGATTTTGAGAAGCTTGTTCACATTCAGCAAATAGTTCCGGTGTCATTCGCTCATCCGCTTCGAGTATATACACCCATTCATACTTGGGTTGTATATTTTCTAGCATCCAGGTTCGTTGTTTCCCGTGGCTTTCAAAGGGATGGGAAAAAATGCGAAGAGGATAACGACTAGCAATTTCTATAGTGCGATCGCTGCTGCAAGAGTCTACTAAAATAATATCATCAGATAACATCGCCGACTCTATACAAGCCGCAATATCTAATTCTTCATTATATGTGAGTATGTAAATAGAGAACATTCTATCTCTTAAAATTTTATAGTGATGTAGTTAAATTCATAACAATTTTGCCTCATCAGCATCAATGACAGTAAGAATTCATTAATGATACTTTCTTACTGCCATATAAATACTGAATTTATCGTGCTGATGGGCTGCGTTTAGAGCCTCCTTGTAAAATACCCCCGCTTCTTAAACCAGTCCAACCTATGATGATATAACCTATTGTCAATAGTAAACTGCTAATACCAGTTCGTAATTCTTTCGTCGCCTCATCACTGGTTTTTTTCAACTGCTGTTCTTTTTGGCTGCGAATTTGCGTAATTCTTTGAGTAGCTAGTTGTTGGGGATCTGTTTGCTCGGCGATGAAATCATCAAGAGCCTTAGGATTAGTTTTATACTTTTTGAGTAAATCTTTTTGTACAGCAGGTAACTGGTTGTTATTTAGGGCTTGATTATATTTTTGCTCATCTTTCACCAATTCACCTAATTGGGCGGATAGTTGCTGTTTTAACTCACTCCGTTGTTTCTCTACAGCAGCTTTTACCTGATCATTACCTAGTTGAGTTTGTACTTGAGCTAACTGACTTTTAACTTGATTTTCTAATTGATCTGCTTCTTGACCAATGCGTGTTAAGGTTTGAGTCTTTACTTGATTAACATTATTGAGATGGAGGGGAAAAATTAGTAAAAATATTAAGCCCAACAAACTAGCAATAATAAAAGTTGGTATTTTCAGATTTAAAGGTGAGGGACGACTACCTTCATCAGCACTATCAAACCAGTATGCAGTTAGCATGGCAGCCATACCAACCATAGGTACAATACCTCGGTCTACCAGATTTCTACAGAGATTGATTTGCCAGAGTTTATCTGTGGGTTGAAAAGGTAGTAGTAAGAATAGAAAATCGAGGAAAAAGGAAACTATACAGATAATTCCCACTAATTTCAGTGACAGGGATATATTATTGGGTGCTGTAGAACGGTTAACCATATTTTTTGCGAATGTAAAAACCACAAATTAATTAGCATATCTAAAATTACTTTCATCATATTGCCAGCATAATTAATCTAGCGGGTATAGATTTGGTAATTTTTGTTACTAATTATTCAATGATAGCAAGATTTTAAACTATACTAGAGTATCATTTGTAATGCAATTTATCTTGATTATTATCTAAGTTATTAGGTGCAAGAAAGTTAAGATACTTGCCGCCATCTTTTTACCTGCTGTATTAACTCTGGATTTAACCAAGGATCAAATTGGGGATACACAGGTAAACGTGGTACTAAATTCCACCCTCCAGATTGTAAAGTTTTGCGAAGTTCTTGCTCCTGTAAATGGGGATAATCAGGATTAACTTCATCCTTGGGGCCTATTCCTCCTAAATCTCTTGCTCCAGCAGTGATACAAGCAAGTAACCAGTTTTTATCTTTGACTAAATTGGGGGGAATTTGAATTGTAATCTCTGAAGGTAGAATTTCCCGTGCTTTGGCAATAACTTGTGGTAATTGATGGGGATTAAATGCTGGTGCATCAAAGCTTTGGGTCGTTCCAGGACTATGAGGTTGCAAAATCACCTCTTGAATGTGATGGTAACGTTGATGCAAATGGGAAATAGCTGTCAGGGTTTCCCACCAATCTGCTTCTGTTTCCCCTATACCTAAAAGTAACCCCGTGGTAAAGGGAATTTTTAACTCTCCTGCCCATTGTAATTGTTGCGATCGCACTTGAGGCAATTTACTGGGTGCGTGACGGTGGACGGTGTTTAGGAGTTTGGGTGTCAACTGTTCCAACATTAACCCCATTGAAACATTAACGGATTTTAGTTTGGTCATTTCCGCCCAACTTAATATACCAACATTGGTATGGGGTAAAAATCCCATGTCTAAAGCTAAAGCACACAAATCATAAATGCGTTCAAACCATATCTTCCGTTTGGGTGAATGGGGATGAACTTCCCCACTCAGGATCAGAATTTCGCAGATATTTAGATTTTGTAGCTGTAATAATATATTCTCTGCTTCCTTAATTGTTAACCAGGTGCTTTGACCTGGTTCTGTCCGAAAATTACAATATGTACAACGGTTAAAGCATTGATATGTAGGAACAATCGTGTAAGCAGGGCTGTAAGTAACAATATTTTGACTGAGTAAAGACATGATTGAGAAGTTATAGCAGAAGGCAAGAGGTAAAAGTAAAACCCTTGCTATGATTAGGTTTCAAGGATAAATTATGTCCTAATTATCCTGACTACAGCGATATTAGCTATTTTTACAGGAAAATTAAAAATTGTTACAAACAAGATTAATACTTGAAATCCTTGCTGTATCTAGTTTATAGCTTTCCAAAGAGATTTTATTAAAAAAAATTACGAAAACCTCTTTACAAAACGAAACATTTTGCTTAATATAAATTCATGAGGTAGAAACACCTACCAAAACATACATAACTCAAACGCAATCATAAAGACATGACCACCACCTTACAACAGCGCCAAAGCGCCAACGTATGGGATCGCTTC
>JBJTUF010000076.1:0-3624 GCA_046080565.1 Cuspidothrix sp.
GATGGCCAGCCGGCCGTGCATGGCCAGCGTGGCCACCAGCACGTGCGGCAGGAACAGCGCCACCGCGCCCCAGGCCGTATGGGTTGATTAAACCCTGGGTATTTTCTAAAACAGCAATCAGTTCATCAGGTTCGTTATCAGGCTTATTGATGTAGAGGTTAATATTATTACCTGAAACTAGGGTTGTGTAATCACTACTGGAACCCAAAAGCTGAATGATATCTTCCAGGGGATTAAAGTCTTTGATGATCAGGTAGTCACTTGTACCAGCAGTGGTACGATTATAGTCATCATAACCAATCCATGTGACATCGCCGAGAATAAAAGTGTCCTCTCCTGTTCCCCCAGTGACGGTATCTACATTACCTAAACCTGGTTTGGCGACATTGGGATTTACTGGTATGATAGTATCACTTCCATCTCCACCCGCGATATCATCATTTCCTTCACCCCCGATGAGCTTGTCATCTCCACTATAGCCTCTGAGGTAATCTGCACAAGCTGTCCCGGTAATCTCAAATGTCTCTATATTGCTGTAGGACAATAGAGGGCTATTCGCATACCAGCCATACCAATAATAGCCCCTGTAATCATGAAAGGCATTATTTGACCAATATCCATTGGATACTCCTAACCCATCTGTACCTAATCCGCTAAAGGTTGCATTGCTATAATCCACAATTAGTCTGTCAGTGCCATTCCCGCTGTTAATGCTGCCATTGCTAACCAATAAATTACTAGTGGCAATAATGGTGTCATCACCACTGCCTAGAGTCACTGAGGAAATATTCTCAAAATTGTTAATACGGGTATTGTTATCGCCAGTTATCTGTTCTGTAGCTCTTAAATCAAGCACTAAATCTACACCTAAACTGCTCAGGTTTAGGCTTTGTAGCGTATCTATCCCCTCGCCTCCGTCAATACTGTCTCCAGCTTTTGCATCAGCTACTGTGTCATTCCCTGTTCCTGCACGGATAACATGACGACCTGTGCCACCATCAATGGAATCATTGCCATCCCCACCCTCAATTTCATCATTTCCACCTTCCCCTTTTAGGGTGTCGTTGCCATCTCCACCTCTGATGAGGTCATTCCCATCTCCACCCGCGATATCATCATTCCCGGCACCCCCGATCAGCTTGTCATTTCCACCGTAGCCTCTGAGGTAATCTGCATAAGCTGTCCCGGTAATCTCAAATGTCTCTATATTGCTGTAGGACAATAGAGGGCTATTCGCATACCAGCCATACCAATAATAGCCCCTGTAATCATGAAAGGCATTATTTGACTAATATCCATTGGATACTCCTAACCCATCTGTACCTAATCCGCTAAAGGTTGCACTGCTATAATCTACAATCAGAGTGTCTGTGCCATCCCCACCATCGTATACCTTGTTGCTGACTAGATCACTGCCCGTTGCTTCAAATTGATCATTCCCGTTGGTAATCGTTCCAGTCACTGCTGTGGTCGTGCCAATGATATAATCTGTCCCAGTTGCCAGGGTTAAGATGACAGACTCGTCATTTTCTTGAATGTTGTCCTCAAGAGGAAAAATTGTCAGGGTAACCGTATCCGCTCCAGCCGCAAAAGAAACTGTTCCGGTAGTGGCAGTATGGGATGTGGCACCAGTCTGGATATAATCTGTGTTGAATATAGCTGAACCTAATACGGTGTAATTGACGGTTAACGCACTGGTGATATTGCCTGTTCGGGTAAAGGTGTAGAGAATATTTGTTCCACTATGTTCTGCTACTTTTTTCGGAGAAGTCGCTAATGTGACTATTGGTATTGTCGTTACCTCGGTAGTATCAATAGCTATTGACCATCCGCCCGCGATGTTGCCATTATCTACTCCTGTATCGTCCACTACATACAG
The DNA here is from genome assembly GCA_046080565.1 of Cuspidothrix sp. Taxonomy (GTDB): domain Bacteria; phylum Cyanobacteriota; class Cyanobacteriia; order Cyanobacteriales; family Nostocaceae; genus Cuspidothrix. The sequence continues at coordinate 1,880 of JBJTUF010000076.1, forward strand.
ATTCCATATACCATTGGGGATGGTGTTATTAAATACGGAAAAATCCGTTCCATAGTCACCGATGGGAGCAGGAGAATTATTAAATTTGTCACCTGTTTCATAGTCTGTAGCTCGATAACTACCACTCGTGATCTGACCTTGATCCGGCAGAAAACCACTGGCATTGGGATCAAAGGTTAAGGTGACATTGTTTAAGTCCCAAGACCAACCCGCGTCTGACATTAACAAGACCTTGGCACCTGTAGGACCTATTAGTAGAATATCAAGGTCATCGGGATAAGTATGAGTAATGTTGCTTAGGGTTACTTTCACACTCGTAATTGTGCCACTTAACCCCGATACGTTGATGCTTGACGGGTAGGCTGTTGCGGCTCCACCATTAGGAATGGTAATTTCATTGGGATTAGTGAAAACTAGATTTTGCTGAGTCATGTCAATTACCTCTGGGTTAGTTGGTACAATGCTGTGTATATAAACAGTAAACCAAAAAGTTTTTCTCCGAAGAGCGATCGCTAAGTATTGTGCAGTAGATAGTAACTTTAAATACAGAAATAGGCAACCGTATATATTGAAAATACTTATACACTACTAATTAACAAAATAAAGATACTAACCGGAAGGAATAAAAATACCATCAACCACTTGATATTTACGCTCAATAGCTTGAGATAAAAAGGCTAACATCTGTTTGAGTGTAAAAAGTGTACGATAAATTAATCGGCCCTTCGGGTTCGCCAGTTGCTTCAAGCCGGGGAACCCGTCCAACGCACTGGCTCACTACCTTTCCTCTTGCGACTAATTTTGAGCCATAAAAGATTAACCCAAATATTAACTAGAAGAAAGGATATACCAACAAATAATAACCTCAATACTGGATTTTTATTATTGGTTCTAATACGGCAAATATTCTTGATTCGATAACTACTTTCAATTCCAAATCTTTGGCGATAATCCTGATAAATATAAGATAAACTTGTGCGGATTTTATAGACAGCATAAACAAAGTATTGAACTCCTTGTTTTTTTCGCTTGCCTTTTCTATATTTGCAGACAATCCATAAGTCAAATGTGACCGAATCATCTTTATCTCTTGTAATAGTGTAGCTAGTTTTATAACTTTTTCTACCTTTGAGGAACTGTTTAATCCCTCCTGACTTTCCAGTTTTGATAGCAGGCATCATAAATGGAATATCTAATGCTTGCAACCATCTGATGACAGGAGTATTAAAAAAGCCCCTATCTAGATAAAGTTTTTTGACATTGATGTTAAGAGAATCAATTTCAGCTAATAAATATGTAATAATAGAGACGCTCGTATCAAATCTACGAACTCCTCGTATAGCAAGAGTTACACGCTTATTCCTGCTAATAACATATAAAGTTGCATAGGCATAAAATGAATTTGTACCAGATTTATTTTGACTTCGATATATGTAGGGCAATTCCTCCGTTGTAGGCTGACCATAGTAGCAGATTAAATTTAAATCAATAGCTATTTTTAGAGAATTGTTTTTTAACCCCAGAGGGATTCGGCTTTTTAATGCTTGATTTATTTGTGTTTCTAATTCAGAAAAATTATCAATTTTTTTAAGATGGTATCTAACATCATTTGCTGTCGGTACATTTTTTAACTTTTTCGCTGTGTTCTCAATGCTATCCCCACTACTTGCTGCTTTTACTAAAATTTCAAATAACGTTTGTTGGTCAAATCCACCTTGAGTTTTAATTGAGAAGTTCTCTGCTAA
>JBJTUF010000077.1:0-28933 GCA_046080565.1 Cuspidothrix sp.
TTTTTGTTTGCGATACATTTTGATGCACCTTGATGCAAGGGTTTTTATCTATTTTACCCCTTTTTCTTGCACTTTGTTCCTTTTTTCTGCCACCTCAACTCTTGATTTATCTAAGTTTTGTGTTTATTCAGCAAGCCCTAACTAAGTAAGTCGGCTTGAAAAAATAGAGATCTGTTACAAAATGTAAAATGCCCCTTGCCTCAACAATAAATTTCAACGCCTAGCTACTTAAATTAGTTGAGGTGATTAACAGGCTTTTGAGTCGGTGCTATTGCAGTTTTGGGAATTTCAATCACGGGGTTATTTAAAGCCACCATTAAAGGCGAATCTGCTGCTGTTTGGGTAGCTATTGTTGTTACTTGTGTGGTTGATTGTGTTTGTGCCATTTGCAGCGTTTTGAAAGTGTTGCCAGAGAATAGGCCAGAAATTGCTCCAAAGACACAGGCGGCCGTAGCTACGCTGCCTAAGAGGCAGTTTAAGTGATAACGGCGGTCAATTCTGGTAAATACTTGTTCAATAGTTGTTTCTGAAGACTGGCCACTAGGGGGAATAGGTATAGTTTGGAGACCTTGTCTAAGATTTAACAACCTATTATACAAAGATTTAATGCCAGCATCAGTTGATAGTAATTCTTCCACTTGGCGGCGTTCATTAGCTGTAACCTCGCCATCTAGGTAAGCACTTAATAACTCGAAACTATCGCGCTTCTCCATATCCATAGTACCTGTGAATTCATTGTTACTTCTCAATGGCAGAAAATATATATATTTTTGCTGACAGTCCTGAATATTTCTTAAATTCTGCCATAGAATTGAGGAAACATGATTTAGATTATGTATCTAGATAGCTTTGCAACTGAGTTTGTAATCTTGATCTGGCTCTGGCTATTCTAGATTTGACTGTTCCTAGAGAAACCCCGGTAATTTCGGCAATTTCTTCATAAGCCATGCCTTCAATTTCTCTGAGAACAATGGTAGTACGAAAAACCTCTGGTAAATCCGCGATCGCTTCTCGCAACTGATCATAAAATTCTCTCGTTGTCAGTTCCTCTTCTGGACTTGGGGTATCTCCGGCAATTTCCCAGTCCATTTCACCGTCGTCTAGAGTTCGGGGGGCATCTAGAGACAGGGGACTAACTACCCGTTTACGTTTCCGTAATTCATCATAAAACAAATTGGTGGCAATGCGGCTTAACCAGCCTCGGAACTTAGCAGGTTCTTGTAATCGGCCGATGTTACGATAGACGCGAATCCATACTTCCTGGGCTAAATCGGCTCTGTCTGACCAATCAGGAGCTAAATGATATAAAACTCGATCAACTTGAGTCTGATAGCGACGCAACAGTTCTGCAAAGGCAGCACGGTCTGGACGCAATCCGACTTGACAGCGCAAAATGAGATCGTGGTTTGAGAGTTTGTCAACTTGCACTGATGCTGCTGGGTAGTTTGCATCAACTGTTGACCAAGATACACTAATGGATTGACTCATAGATCGGACTGGTTCTAAATCACTCCTGTCTATTAGACTCGATGATTAGTAAAAAGTTCCCCAGTAAGGTGACGGATTTATAATCGGAACACGGAAATATAAATAGATAGGATTTTTCCGAATTTGATTCCTAGTTAATCAATTTTGGATTTACTCCACTTTAAAGTGTGAGGCTGGCGTGATTTAGATTGGCAATATTAGGATTAATTCTGCCCTGAAGGGGCGAGGCTTGTACCGAAAATTCCCAATCCCAAATCTAAAATCCAAAATTTTTCGGTTCAGTAGATATGGAAAAGACAGGCAAAAATTAAACACGGATCAACCATTTATTAGATTAGAAATAGTGATCAGATCAACAACTGTCCACTAGACACTTGACTGGTAACGGATAATAGGTAATTAGGTTATGAGTAATGGGTAATTGATACAATAGTCAGTTAACAAGTCTCAATTAGGCAGATAAGTCAGGGATAAATAATTAGGCGATGGCAATGGCAAGAAATGAATCTGTAGCGACTATGGTTATGTTTCTGTGTTTTGGTACAGCAATTTTATCTTTGGCTGTCCATTGGCACAATATGAGAATCACAGGACAGTTGAATCAGTCTGCATCCACAGAGGGTTATTCACAGCGTTCACCAGTAGAAATTGGGGATAGTGCAATTGCTGCTTCCGTACCTACCTCTCCTCAACAATCTTCTGTGATCAATTTCGATTCTTCCTGGAAACCAGAGAAGTCAAATTCAGGGAATGTTACAGATCCCGATAATACCAATCAGCCTCTAGAACTAGGAGCAGAGAAAACTCAAGTCGTTGTTGATTTGAGCGATCGCCGTGTTTATGTTTCCCACGCTGATGAAATTATCGCTAGTTACCCCATCGCTATTGGCAAAAAGGGTTGGGAAACACCAACAGGGAAGTTTCAAGTTATACACAAAGAACACCATCCGATTTGGCGACACCCTATTACAGGTACTATCTATGAAGGTGGTACAGACAGTCCTTTGGGAGATAGATGGATTGGTTTTTGGACAGATGGCCGCAATGAAATTGGCTTTCATGGTACACCAAATGTGGATTTGGTGGGTGCGGCTGTTTCTCACGGTTGCCTCAGAATGCGTAATTCTGACGTGAAAATGCTGTACAGCCAAGTCAAAATAGGTACATTGGTATCAGTTCGGGATTAAGAATTGCCAGTTACCACTAACCAGTCAATAGTCAACAATTTCATAGGTCATTACAGTTCTTTTGGCTCAAAATTGGGTGCATAGGACTCCAGTAATGTACTAACTTGTCTCAAAACTTCATTACCAGTATTTTTCCCGATAGCTTGCCGTTCTGGGAAGAAACTCGGTCTATCTAAATAAGCCGATATAGCTGCTCTAACTTGTTCCGAAATTAAAGTAAAAAGTTCTTTTTTCGCTTTTTCGCGCTGATATTTAGCACCTTCTTCTGTGGTCACATAGAGAGGAGGAAGGCGGTTAAGAGCATAAGCAGTAATGTCTCCTACATCTAGAGAGAGGGATGTTTCACCGGTTGCCTCAATTTCTGAAACCCTGGAGATCACTTCAGTGAGTACCAACTCTTCCATAACGTTAATAAATTGTTTGCGAGGTACAGCTACAACATCACCCGCTAACAATGCACCCATGAGTTGATCTAAGGCCATGTATTCTTCAATGGAAAGTTCGGCAGCATTATCACAAATGCGGCCTACTTCTGCTTCCATTGCTGGTGTTAAATGACCATCTTGAAGAGCTTGTTCTACTATTTTGGCAATACTCATAAAACCTCCTGGTTATCCTGGCTAAGAATATGGTTCAGATAGCCAATATTAAATAGGGATGCTATCAATCACTCAGAATACATTACCAGAATCAAAAGAGATCATGGATTGACAAGAGGACTAATACTATTTCCAGAAAATTTGGATACATATACATTTTATGTAGGGGTTAAGCAATACTAAACCCCTACCTACGTATTTATCTGATTATTAACGTGAAACGGTATCCGCCCCTTATTCATCTGTTACTGAATTAATCACCCTGGTAAATTGTACTATTTATTACAGATATTTTAGATTCAGAAACTAACAAAGTTGAAAATTTAATCAATCTTCTGAGATTTCCAAGGTATTGGATCAACGGAAAGTCCGTTAACATATAGACCCCAGTGTAAATGAGGCCCTGTGGATGCACCAGTTGAGCCTACAGCGCCAATATTTTGCCCCGCTTTGACAAAATCACCTTCTTTGACGTTAATGCGGCTGAGGTGCATAAAAATACTCACTACTCCTTGTCCATGATCAATGCCAACTACATTACCATGAATTCTAAAGCCTTGAGATACTCTACCAACTAAAGCAACTCTGCCAGGGGCTGGACTAATGACTGGTGAACCCTCTGCACCTGCATAGTCTTGTCCCCGATGGTAGTAGTCTTGGGCAAATTTGCCGTTGTAGTAGCGACGGACACCATATCTGGTAGATGTGCGGCCAGCATTGGGGGTAATAAAGGGGCCATTCCAGTATTTTTCAGGGGTTTGTAGGGCTTTTAATTCTTTCACTCGCGCCAGTTCATACTCGGTGGCATCAACTCCTGCTTTTCCCGGTGGGAGGGTAATGCGTTGGACTGGAAATTGGCGATCGCTTACTTGCACCGCTAAATTTTTTTCTTGTTCACCTTCAGAAATTCTAATTGTTCTCACTCCAGCTTTTTCTAAGGGTGTGGTAGGAATGAAAGAACGATATTTACGCGGTGCTATGGCAAAAGCTGGATATGTTTTGTTGCCAACTGTTACCGTAGGATTACTAATTTGTTCTTGTTCATCTGCGGCAATTACTACGGAAATTGTATCTCCTAAGCGGGGATTTTTAGGTGTTACCTGTACCTCTAAAGCTACAGCCGGTAAGCATAAACTCCAAGGAACTGTGGCCACGATACCTATTAAAATTTTCGCAGAATTAATGATACTAAAATTCTTCAATTTATGGTGTGGATGAATAGTGTTAGTCATGGTAATCCTATGTTTATCAACATTTTTTTTTGCTGTTAATCAACAGACTATTTTACTACAATAAATCTGTCTCCTGTATTCTGTATCCTACTTACCTTTAAAACATATCCGCAGGATCAGCAGATTGGAGTTTATTGGTAGCAATTGCCCCAGATATAGCACACATAATTATTGTTAATAATAAAACTTGTAACCCACGTATAATCGTCATATACATGGGTAAACTTGTTGCTGTTCGTGTTAACTGATAAAGTCCTAAAGACACTGCTAAACCTGGAAAAAATCCTAATGCAGCTAAAATTAAAGCTTCTTCAAAAATGATGGTTAATAAATAAAAATGAGGATATCCTATGGCTTTAAAAGTTGCATATTCTCGCAAATGAGCATTAACATCTGTAGAAAGAATTTGATAAACAATAATTACTCCTACGACAAATCCCATGGATACACCAAGATTAAAAATAAATCCTATAGGAGAGTTACTACTCCAGAATTGATTTTCAAACTCAATAAATTCAGAACGAGTTAAAACTCTGATATCATTTTTTAAATACGCCTTTAAATCAGCAACAACTTGATTAATTTGATACCCAGGTTTGATTTTAATTAAACCAATACTAACACTACTTGTCGGTTGTCTGGCAAAGATTTGGGAAAAATTATTAGCACTGGTAATTAAACTACCATCGGCGGCGAAGGAAGCACCAATTTTAAATAACCCACCAATGGTAACTGTACTATTATTAATTTCAGTAGTGACGTTTTTACCTGCTTCAATTTCTGCAATAGCTTGTTGATATTCTCCCCTAGCACCACGATCAAATAACACTGTATTTGGTAATTTAATTTTGTCTAATTGGTCATTAATTTCTGGTAAATTAAAAGCGGGTTTATTGGGATTAATACCAATAATTAAAACCCCTGTCTCTAAGCGTGTTTGGGGATTTTTCCAAATAATATGATTACAATACATCGCCTCAGCAGATTTTACACCTGGTACATCCATTGCTTGATAAAGTCGTCTACGGGAAAAGATAGACATACTTTGTAAACTTCGCGCTTGAGGACTAATAAGAATAATATCTGCTGCTAAACTACGATGTAATCTAGTATTGCTATCATATAAAGCAGTTTGAAAACCTAACTGCATAAACATGAGGACATCAGCAAAAGCTATTCCTGATACTGCTACTAATAAACGACTTTTTTCATGGGTAAGTTGTAACCATCCTAAAGGTGTTCTGCATCTCAATTGTTGAAAAATATCAAGCATAGGATCGGAGTATAAAGAAGGAGGGTAAAAATTCAGTAATGGCTAACGCCACGCTTCGCTATCAGGATGAAGAATGAAGAACATTGTTATTTTATCTTTACTCTTACCAACCCTTCGACTACGCTCAGGGCAAGTTACCAATTACCCATCATTAAAGAGAAATAATTACTTTAACTTGCATATTGGTAAATTTAGCTGCTTGCTGACTAGAAGCTTTATTTAATCGTATATAAACTTTGATAATTCTATTATCAATATTGGTGGTAGGATCGGTATTATTCAGATTTTGCTTTTGCACTTGTAACCCAATCCGTTCTACTATTCCTTGTAATTTTTGAGGAAAAACATCTCCAACTATTACCACTTGTTTTCCTTGAATAATTTTGGTAATATCACTTTCGTAAATTTCGGCAACTACATACATCTTGCTGGTTTTACCAATGTCAACAATGCCATTATTAGTAATTAATTCTCCTGGACGAGTATGAATTTCAAATATTTGTCCATTCTGAGGGGATTTAACATAGGCCTTTTGGAGATTAATAGAGGCTTTTTTGACTACGGCTTCTGCACGATTTAATTCTGATAAAGCAGCTTGTATATCTACTTTTCTGACTTCAGAAACTTGATTGAGTGTGGCCGTGGCTTCTTTAACTCTTTCCTTAGTAGTTAATTCTAGTTTTTTTAACTGTGAATTTGCTGCTTGCAAATTTTTTTTAGCAGTTTCTAAGGTTAAAACTTTACTATCTCTGTAGGACGCAGAAATTGCCCCTTGTGTATATAATTCCTGATAACGGTTATTTTCGGATTCTGCATTGATTAATTCCGCTTGCAATTTTTCTACTGTGGCTTTTTGAGTATCAATATCACCTATACCTTCTGCTGTTAATCTATCAATAATCGCTTTTTGGGCAGTGATTTCTCCTTGTTTAGCACCTGCCTGAATTTGGGCTATTTTGGATTTAATTACCTGAACTTGTGCTTGAGCTTCTGTTAATTCTGCTTGCAAGTTATCTCTATTATCTAAAATAGCAATTACTTGTCCAGCTTTGATAATTTCTCCCTCTTGAACTAATATTTTTTCGACGCGATTTCCTGCTCCTGAAACTGATGCTGATAATTTAATCACTTCTCCCTGTGGTTCAATTCTTCCCAGTGCTGTGACTGTTTTTATCTTGGGTGTTAATGCTTCTTTAGTGTCTACTGATTTCTGATTATCTATATCCCGAAATTTGAGGACAGTAAAAATACTAATACTTGCTACAGATAAAGAGGCCAGCATGGCAATAGCGATCGCTATTCGCAGTAGAGACTGAGAAGATAATGAACTTTGTACTTTGTGGTTTTGCACAACTGCATACCTTTTCAGTGCTATTTCTAAATTAGTTGATGAAAAGTTAATCGTTAAATCAGATTTGGTAGAAGCCATAAAAGTCTGGAAATTTTGACAATATCAATCGAAACTAAATCAATTAATTTAGTTCAATTATTGTCTAACCAGTTACAAATTAATTTGAGATTTTTGACAGCAATGAACATTTAGTAATGATATGCCGAAATCAAAAGTCAGATCGTTAGCTAATTACAGTTTTATAGTAGAAAGCAAGAGGTTTTCTTGCAAAAGGCAATAGTAAAACCCTCGCTATGATTAGGTTTCAAGGATCAATTATGTCCTAATCATCCTGGCTACAGCTACAGTAAAATTAGTATAAGTAAATAGACAATATAATTGATGGCAGGGAAACCATATCCCTACAGGTTCTGGAATGTATTGCGAAAGGTTGGGGAAAAATGCTGAATGTAGCTCCCTAAAACAAACCCCTTTTGCCGTTAGGACGTACAGTTAGCCAATTTGTCTTAGCTAAAGCTAATTGTTCATCAGTTATTCTCGCACCAGTTAGATTAGCGCCAGATAAATTAGCACCTCGCAAATTAGCTTGACTTAAATAGGCTTGACTTAGATCCGCTCCTCTTAAGTCTGCTCCTTCTAAATCCGCATTACTAAAATAAGCTTTACTTAAATTCGCATCTTTAAGATTCGCATCTTTCAAGCTGGCTCTGCCAAAATCCGTATTATGAAGATTAGTTCCTTGAAAATTGGCTTTATAAAATTGAGCGGCATGAAAATTAGTACCAGATAAATCAGTATTAGGTAGATTCAATCTCATAAAGTCATAAGAAGCAAAATCTCGTCTTCCTTTCTCATAAGCAGTCAAGAGACTTTCAGAATCTAACTTTCGTGATGGGGAAGAACCACTATTATTACCATCACTACCATTAGGTTTATATACAGTTTCTCGGTTGGAATTGCGTCTATGTTTCCATTCTACACCGTCTGATGTCTTACTTCTTCTGGATCTATTAGATCCAGCTATTCTGGATACACCAGCATCATTTTGATCATGGCTAGAATTAAGAGAATGAAGAGCATTGATACCCAAACCTCTCTTATTCGCTGTTGATTCTAGCTGACTGCTCCCAGATGAGGGTTTAGATAATAAGCCTTGGGCTAAACTATCTAAATATGGTTCCATATCCAGGGACCTTAATACTTCCTTTGGTGATTGGTAACGATTGCGTACTGACACCTCCAGCATTTTTGTCAAGACCTTGGTTAAATGCTCACTGATATCTACCAAATGCTCCCACATCATATCCCCTGTGGTGGGATTATATTCTAAATCTTTAGGAATTTTGCTCGTTAGTAGATAAATACAAGTTACACCCAAAGCATAAATATCACTGGCATAAACTGGACGCATAGCCATTTGTTCTGGAGGAGCAAAACCAGGTGTACCAATAGCATAAGCTGTGAGTGCTGTTTGTCCTGATTGACTGGCGGCCACTTGGTTAACTTGGTTTTTAACTGCACCAAAATCAATTAGTACCAGTCTGGCATCTTGAGAACGACGAATAAGATTACCTGGTTTAATATCACGGTGAATTACCTGTTGCTCATGAATATATTGTAATAATGGTAAAACTTCACTTAAAAATTGTCTGAGTCCAGCTTCACTATAAACTCCGTTTTTCTTTACCTCTTGTTGTAGAGTAGAACCACTGACATATTCTTGAACCAAGTAAAATTGCTCACGATCTTCAAAGTAGTCTAGAAGCCTTGGTATTTGTGGGTGATTACCTATTTTACCAAGGGTTTCGGCTTCTCTGGCAAATAGTTCCCGTGACATTTGCAATATGTATGGGGTTGTCCCTGATGGACGTAATTGCTTAATTACACAAGGGGGTTTTCCAGGTAGATTTTCCTCTATGGCTAAAAATGTTGCACCAAAACCACCTTGACCGATTGGTTTGATCACCCGAAAGCGATCGCGCAACAGCAGTGGTGAGCCACAAGCCTGACACCGTAGACTGGAAAGTGAATTTTTCGGATTGGGACAGGTGGGATTTACGCAGTAGCTCATGCACTCTTAACTCACTGCACGAAGGATAACGGGGGATAATGATGTTCTGATTACATTATGGATAGCAAATTCCACTTTGTATTATTTTATTTATGCAGGAATTTTCCACAAAATTCCCTCACCCTATCCTAATATTACTGTAAATTATTAGCTATATTTAGTTCTATATAAAATAAATATTTTAATTTCACTTAACTATTACAAAAAGGAATCAATATTATTCAGTATTTATCCTTAAATAGTTTTATATAACAGAACATGAGGACGGACTCCGTACAACTCTCAACAGTCAACCATCAACCCTTGCTATAGCTTTAAACTCAGGACTGACCCAGCTTCCCAAAATGTGGCAAAATAAAGAATCGTAATAAAAAATATTGTTAAGGTAATTTAGTGACTTCAACTGCTCAAGCTAGTGCGAGTGCGCGTCGTGCGGTCTTTCCATTTACAGCCATCGTTGGTCAGGAAGAAATGAAACTGGCATTGCTGTTAAATGTCATTGACCCCAAAATTGGTGGTGTAATGATTATGGGCGATCGCGGCACCGGCAAATCTACAACTATCCGCGCCTTGGCGGATCTTTTACCAGAAATTCCTGTTGTCGCCAATGATCCATTCAACAGTGACCCCAAGGACACGGACTTGATGAGTGATGAAGTCCGTCAACAGCTAGCCCAAGGTTTGGAAATTCCCATCACTCACAAAAAGGTGCAAATGGTAGATTTACCATTGGGCGCTACAGAAGATCGAGTTTGTGGTACAATCGACATCGAAAAAGCTTTGTCTGAAGGTGTCAGAGCGTTTGAACCCGGACTACTGGCCAAAGCTAACAGAGGTATTCTCTACGTTGATGAGGTCAACTTGTTGGATGACCACTTGGTAGACGTACTTCTAGACTCTGCTGCTAGTGGTTGGAATACCGTAGAAAGGGAAGGAATTTCTATCCGTCACCCAGCCAAGTTTGTTCTCGTCGGTTCGGGAAACCCAGAAGAAGGGGAACTACGTCCTCAACTCCTTGACCGTTTTGGAATGCACGCAGAAATTCACACCGTCAAAGAACCAGCTTTACGGGTGCAAATTGTGGAAGAACGGGGCGAATTTGACCAAAATCCCCCTGTATATCTGGAAAAACACAAAACCCCCCAGGAAGCACTACAACAGCAAATTGTCAAGGCTCAGGAATTATTACCACAAGTTAGTTTAGACTATGATTTGCGGGTGAAAATTTCCGAAGTTTGTTCAGAATTAGATGTGGATGGGTTGCGGGGTGATATCGTTACTAACCGCGCCGCTAAAGCTTTAACAGCTTTTGAAGGTCGGACAGAAGTTACCCTTGATGATATCCGTCGAGTAATTACTTTATGTCTGCGTCACCGCTTGCGGAAAGATCCTTTGGAATCTATTGATTCTGGCTATAAAGTGGAAAAGGTCTTTTGTCGAGTTTTTGGTGTGGAATTACCAGAAGATGCCACACAGAAAAATGGTACAGGAATGAAAGCCGGAGTTCGTTAGCAGATGACAGGTGACGGGTGACAGGTTACAGACTAGAGACGTTCCATGGAACGTCTCTACAAGGATTTTATTAACAAATAGCAATTATGAGAACCTGGAATTTTTGGTTAAATAGCTTAATTTTATCTAGTCAATATCATCCACCCCGGTTTGTGGAATTATTAATGTTGACATTAGCGATCGCTATGTTAACAATTTCTATCATTATCCCAGATCCACCTTACATCATCTTGGGTTTAAGCTTTGTGATTGGGGCTTCAACTTCTATCTTAGTTAGAGAAGCAATTTCCCCCCATCATCACAGCAACACATTTTTCACCCAAAAACGTATTACTCAATTAACTGCTTTACTGTTATTAGGAATTAGTATTTATGGTTTTGCAGATTTAATTCAAGGTTTATAGATATTTTTGAATTTCTTGCGGTGCATCATCAATTAGATTAAATTTTCCGAATCAACACCTAATTTTCTTAACATTTCTGCTAATTTTTGAGCTTCTTCCTCACTTTGTTGCATCCGTTCCTCTGATGTTAAAAATCTTTTTCTCTGGATGTCAAAGGAAAAAATATCATAATTTTCACCTAATATATAAAATTAGAGCAAAAGACAAATCCAAACAAAGCAGACTCCATGCGTATTTCTCTCAACTGGTTAAAAGAACTCGTAGAAATCAAACTCACTCCAGAAGAACTGGCAGAAACCTTGACAATGGCAGGGTTTGAAGTAGAAGATATAGAAGATCGCCGCACTTGGGCAGATGGTGTAGTTGTAGGGAAAGTGTTAGAACGTCAACCACACCCTAATGCAGATAAATTAAGCGTTTGTACAGTAGATATTGGTGCTGCTGAGACTGTAAATATAGTTTGTGGTGCTGCTAATGTCCGCGGCGATATTTATGTTCCCGTGGCCACTACCGGAACTTATTTACCCAACATTGATTTAAAAATAAAACCTGCAAAACTGCGGGGTGTTCCCTCCAACGGGATGATATGTTCCTTAAAAGAATTGGGTTTACCCACTGATATTGATGGTATTCACATCTTCCCAACAGAAAATATGGTTGTGGGTAGTGATGTCCGTCCTCTATTGGGTTTAGAAGATGTGATTTTAGATGTCACCGCTACTGCTAACCGTGCTGATGCTTTATCTATGGTGGGTATTGCGCGGGAAGTAGCAGCGTTAACTGGTGGAAAATTATCAATTCCCCAAATTGCGGCGGTGGAAAATACTAAAACTGCAAAAAATCTGACTTTGAAAATTTCTGAAACCCAAGCTTGTCCAGCTTATATTGGTACGGTTGTTGAACAAGTCAAAATTGCCCCTTCTCCTGAATGGTTACAGCAACGTTTACGCGCTGCGGGAGTCAGACCAATTAATAATATAGTTGATATCACTAACTATGTTTTGTTAGAAAGAGGACAACCCCTCCACGCTTTTGATAAAGAGCGTTTACAATCTCTAGATGGAGGAGAAAATTTAACAATTGGTGTCCGTTTTGCACAAGCAGTCGAAACCCTAAAAACCTTAGATGGAAATACCCGCAATTTATCGCCCCAGAATTTATTAATTACTGCTAATAATCAAGGTGTAGCTTTAGCTGGTGTAATGGGTGGTGAAGAAACAGAAGTTCATCAAGGTACACAAAATATAGTTTTAGAAGCTGCGTTATTTGATTCTGTGGCTATTCGTCGTTCTTCTCGTAGTGCTGGGTTAAGAAGTGAAGCTTCTGGGAGATACGAAAGGGGAGTAAATCGGGCGGAATTAGAAATAGCTTGTAATCGGGCTTTATCCTTAATTCAAGAATTAGCAGCAGGTGTGATTGTTCAGCAAGAAATTTCTGATTATCGTCCTGATATTGCTACCTGGTCTCATACTATTACTCTGCGTTTAGAGAGAATTAATGAAGTTCTTGGTCCTATTGAATTGGGACAAGAAACTGGAGAATTAGCAGCACAAGATGTAGAAAAAATTCTCACTGCTTTAGGATGTCAATTAGTAAAAGTTGAGGAAGGACTGTGGACGGTGACAGTTCCTCCTTATCGTTATCGAGATTTAGAACGAGAAATAGATTTAATTGAAGAAATTGCCCGTTTATATGGTTATGATAAATTCTGTGATACTTTACCAGAAAAATCGGAAGCTGGTTATTTATCTTTAGAACAGGAACTAATTCGCCGCATTCGTACTTATTTACGGGCTGAAGGTTTAACAGAATTAATGCAATATTCTTTAGTTAAACCTGGAGATGATAAACAAATTGTTTTAAGCAATCCTTTGTTTACTGAATATTCAGCTTTAAGAACTGATTTAATTTCTGGTTTAATTGATGCTTTTCAATACAATTTAGAACAGGGAAATGGGGCGTTAAATGGTTTTGAAATCGGGCGGATTTTCTGGCGCGAAGAAGAAGGCTTACAAGAAGCAGAAATCCTAGCAGGGATTATGGGTGGTGATATTACCACTGGGAAATGGTCACAGAGTGGTAAAGAAAAACCACTCACATGGGTTGAAGCTAAAGGTGTTTTAGAAAATGTCTTTAACCAATTGCAAATAGTAGTAGAATTTCAGCCAGAAAATCGAGATTCTCGCTTGCATCCTGGACGGACAGCTTCATTATGGATTAGAGGTAATAGATTAGGAACATTTGGCCAAGTTCACCCCCAATTGCGTCGAGAAAAAGATTTACCTGAATCCGTTTATGTGTTTCAATTAGATTTAGATACTTTGTTGGATGCTTTGGATAATGATGAATTATTAATTCCTAAGTTCAGCCCCTATTCTACCTATCCAGCAAGTGATAGAGATTTGGCATTTTTTGCCTCGGTGAAAGTGACAGTTTCCGAAATTGAAAAGGTAATTAATAAAGCAGGTAAAGGTTTATTAAGTTCTGTGGAATTGTTTGATGAATATCGTGGCGAACACGTCCCCGCAGGACAACGCAGTTTAGCTTTTCGTTTAGTTTATCGGGTAAGCGATCGCACTCTCACAGAAAGTGAAATTGAACCAGTTCATGATAAAGTACGTACAGCCCTAGTCGAAAAATTCGGCGTTAGTCTCAGAAGTTAATTCATGGGTAATTGGTAATGGGTAATTCCAATTCTCATTACCACAACCTGTTAAACTTCTATTTCATCATTATTTGCTGCTTGCATTTGTCGTAAAATTGACGCTTGAATTTTGGCATCAAAGTCAGGATCATCTACAGTTGTGATAATATTCCGAGGACGATTACCTAACCTATCTAAATAGGCTTGCAAAGCGGTTTTGTCTTCCCGATGTTTAAGAAAGTATTGTCTTAATTCTTGGTCAGACATAGTAGCATAATTAACCTGACTCATCAAAACACCTCTCCCTTTGGGGTAATCTGGAATTCAAGATTTTCAGTATTTCCAGCTAAAACATACAGGTTGCTACTTCGCTCATCAATACAGACAAGGTGTACAGGCTGAAGCATAATATACGTTAGCCAATAGGTAAGATGATATAGACCTCTCAATTGAGCATCAGTAGGCATCCAAGTTACTCACTCTATTTATTTTAGCACTCAGATTTTGAGCAAAATCCACTCTACCTATGAGAGAATTTCTGAACTCCATTTTCTGTACATTAACTAATTTTTTGGTATAACTACCTATTGTAAGGTATTTTTATGAAAGAATCAAAGATTTGCAATTATTAACTATGAGGAGTAATCAGTAATTATGACAAAATATATCATGTGGGGTAGCTATTGCCAAGACGTTTTAACTAAACGTGAACCCCATCGTCAAGGACATTTAGCAGGATTAGCAAAACAAAAAGAATCTGGCATTTTAATTACCATTGGCCCAACAAAAGATGTAACTCAAGTTTTTGCCATTTATGAAGCTGAAGACGAAAATACCGTTCGTCAATTAGTGGAATCTGACCCCTATTGGCAAAACGGCATTTGGACAGAATATTTTGTCAAAGAATGGATTCAAGCTTTTTAGTGAATCTTTATCCTTAATTCATCGGTATGGGAAATACAGAATTGTTGACTAAAGTTATGCCATTACTAGATGAAAATGCGCTTGGTTGTCTTTTGTAGAGATATTCCAGAGGAACGTCTCTACACAATTCATTTGTGCAGCCTCATATAGAATTTGTATTACTTGTGACTCCTGCTGTATAATTATGATATGGGCGTTTGCACTATTGATAGGATAGTCTAAATTATGATCCTTTGAGAGCCTTTTGAAAATTGCGCCGATAGGATGAATTAACTATAAATAAAGCAGGCCATAGTAAACTCAAAATGATCCGGTTGGGTAAAGCTTGATTAAAATCAGTTCTCCTAAATCCATTCCAAAATTTCCACATCCCACCGATATAAACAACAACCAGTCCAACAACAAGTAATTTAATCATTACTATCAACTCCTTCTATACCTGACATGATTTTAAATCAACGATCTCAATTGCTGATTATGGCTAGATTATAACTGAATTTTTCAGTTTCGTGATGGGAGTTACTTGGTTAGGGTTGAAATTAGCATTTTATCTTTCTTCTATTTCCTATTATTTATATTGTATTATAAAATATAACAGTAGGGAGGATAAAATATCAATAATTGTCCAGCTAACATTCATCATATTAATTTGTATAAAATCTAAAACTTATAAGGACAAGACTGTGGAAACTCTGCCTAACTACACCACGATTTTAATAGTTGATGATAATCCTGTGAATTTAAAACTTCTTGATTTAATCTTAAGCACCGCCGGGTATAAGGTGAAAAAGGAGATGAACGGATTAGAAGTTATCAAACAAGTTCCAGTCCTGCTTCCTGATTTAATCTTATTAGATATAATGTTGCCTGATATTACTGGATTTGAGATTTGTGAGCAACTTAAATCTAATCCTCTCACCGCATCAATTCCGATCATTTTTATGACGGCTTTAACTGATACTGTAGATAAAGTTAAAGGTTTAAGTTTAGGCGCAGTAGACTATATCACTAAGCCATTTAAAAAAGAAGAATTACTGGCTCGTGTACGTACTCATTTACATTTAAAAAATTTAATTCAATCTTTAGAAAATCAAAATATAGAACTCCGAGAACTCACACAAAAAAACCAAGATTTAGAACAAAGAGTAGCCGAAAGAACAGCAGAATTACAGGAAGCTCTGGAAAAAGAGAAAGAATTAAACCAATTAAAATCTCGTTTTATTACCATGGCATCCCATGAGTTTCGTACTCCTTTAGCCATTATTTCCTCATCATCAGCTATTTTAGAAAATTTTAGCGATCGCCTGTCCCCAGACAAAAAACAGGAACACCTGAAAACAATCCAAAATACTATTGTCCATATCACCCAAATTCTCGATGATGTATTAATGATTAATCGCGCTGAAGCTCACAAACTAGAATTACATTTACAATCAGGTGATATTATTGCTTTTTGTCATCATCTCAAAGAAGAAACAGAATCTAGAAATACAAAACATATAATAGATTTATCTTTAAATATAGACCCAGAAATGGCCATATTTCAGTTTGATAAAAAATTATTGTGGCAAATCCTACATAATATTATTAATAATGCCATTAAGTATTCTCCTTATCATAATTGTATTAATTTGAGCCTTACTAAAGACAATAATAAAATTATCTTTGAAGTTCAGGATTCTGGGATTGGTATTCCTCAAGAAGATCAAGCTAAATTATTTGAATCTTTTCACCGAGGAGCTAACATTGGCAATATTCCTGGAACAGGTTTAGGATTATCCATTGTCAAAAAATGTCTAGATTTGCACCAAGGTGAAATCACTATTAAAAGTGAAGTCGGACAAGGAACAAGCGTCAGATTTAGTATTCCTTTTATAAAAGTTGACTGATGACACTTAAATTCTGAGAATTAGAAATTAAGACATTACTAAAAATAAGTAAAATGCAAATTGTTCAACGCAATATTGACCTCAAAGTTGAGGATAGTTTAATGCGGGTTTATATCGCATCTCCTAAACCAGCAGGTAAATATCCAGGAATTATTTTTTACAGTGATATCTATCAATTAGGTGATGCCATAATTCGCTTAGTTAATTATTTAGCTGGATTTGGTTATGTAGTCGCTGCACCAGAAATTTTTCACCGCATTGAACCGATTGGTTCTGTAATTGAACCCAATGATTTAGGCAGAATGCGTGGAAATGATAATGCCAGAAGGACATTAATTTCCGAATATGATGCAGATGGCCGTGCTGTCATTGATTTTCTTAAAAATGATCCTTCTGTTATTAGTGATCAATTGGGGACGTTAGGTTTTTGTATTGGAGGACATTTAGCTTTTCGTACTGCTTTTATACCAGAAATCGAAGCTGCTATTTGTTGTTATCCCACAGGTATTCCTAGCGGCAAATTAGGTAAAGGTATCGCAGATACTATTCATAGAGTAGAAGAAATCAAAGGAGAAATGCTGTTCATTTTTGGCACTCAAGATCCCCATATTTCTGAACATGATAGACATACTATAATTAATGCTTTAGAAACAGCTAAAATCCATCATCAATTCTTTTCTTATGAAGCAGAACATACCTTCATGAGAGATGACGGTTATCGTTATGATTCTGTGGCTGCTACTTCTGCCTGGGAACAAATTATTGCTTTTTTAGACCGGAAATTTAAAAGATAGAGCTTACTAAAGTAGTGTGGGCAATCCCCACCTACATCTTAATCAAAACGGGTAATACCCTTTTGCTTTATAGCTGTAGTCAGGATAATTAGGACATGATTATTCCTTGGAACTTAAGAATAACAAAGGTTTTACTATTGCCTTTTGCCTCTTGCCTTCTGCTATAATTGGGATTTAAATATGTAAAAATTTCTTATAGGACTTATGCAACTGGCACATTGGTAGGGTGCATCAGATATCAAGAATCTGTTTATTTGCAGGATTTATGCAGTAGTAAAGCACCCTACAACAGTTTTTTAGTGTGACACTTGTGTAAGTCCTAACTATAATATAGCGATCGCCTGTGCCAGTTGCGTAAGTCCTGTTGGTATGAGGATGATAGACAACTTTGCTAACTGGACTTACACACAACCTACTTCAAATACCGTCATTGTGACGTAAGGAAGCAATCTCAAACCCCTAGGTTTCGTTAAAATGCGTAAGTCCTAGCTAAATTTATTAAACTAAATTTGTAGAGATAAAATTCAATTAAAACAAAATTTGTGAAATTACGGATATGGTAAACTTTTTCAATTCACTTTTAGGTCGTCATCCAGAGCAAATTAAAGCCAATGTAGAAATATACACTTGGCAAACTTGCCCCTACTGCATCCGCGCTAAAATGTTACTGTTGTGGAAAGGTGTGAATTTTACAGAATACAAAATTGACGGCGACGAGGCAGCAAGAGGAAACATGACTGAACGCGCCAATGTCCGCCGCAGTGTCCCCCAAATCTTCATTAATAATCAACATATTGGCGGTTGTGATGATCTCTATACCCTAGATACCAACGGGCAACTTGATCCCCTGTTATTTCAAGCAATGGGTAATGGATAATTAATAATTGGGTAATTTTCTGCTTTTTTGTTCTTTCTTCTGAGTTCTGGGCGGGGTCTCCCCGCCCCTACTGTAATCATAATGCTGGACTACAAAGAATATTTAACACATCAAAAATGGATGAATCATGCCCTGGAATTGGCGCAATCGGCTGGTGATGCGGGGGAAGTTCCGGTTGGGGCTGTAATTGTTGATACGGATGACCAGTTGATTGCTGTAGGTGAAAATAGGAAAGAGCGGGATCAAGATCCGACTGCTCACGCTGAGATTGTAGCTATTCGGGCTGCTAGTCAAATTTTACAAAGCTGGCGCTTGCATCAGTGTACATTATATGTCACTCTAGAACCCTGTCCGATGTGTGCCGGTGCTATAGTTCATGCACGATTGGGAAAGTTGATCTATGGAGTGGACGATACCAAAACTGGCGCGATTCGGACTGTTATCAACATCCCTGACCATCCTGCTTCTAATCACCGACTAAAAGTGGTAGGAGGTATTCTAGAATCAGATTGCCGAGAACAATTACAAAGTTGGTTTTGTAGCCAACGTCGTCAGCAAAAATAACAGACAAACATCAAACTGTCCAGATGGGAAAACACAAATTACCCAGGAGAATTTACGGTGGACATAATCAAGTTTGCGTCATCTTTTATCTGTGAAACAACCAGCCACCGTTATGAGCAAATCATACTCTGCTTCTACTGTCAGTCATTCACAAACTATGAGTACATCAGGGGTTTCTCCTTGGTTAACGCCTATAGCCTATTTTTTAGGACGTTACATAGTTTTGCCATCTTTCTTTGGACATATTAAAATTACGGGACAAGAAAATATCCCTACAAATAGTCCGATAATTTTTGCTCCTACCCATCGTTCTCGTTGGGATTCTTTGGTGTTACCTTATGCGGCTGGTCGTCATGTCACAGGTAGAGATATGCGATTTATGGTCACGAGTGATGAGTGTCACGGGTTGCAAGGCTGGTTGGTGTTGCGAATGGGGGGTTTTCCTGTGAATATTCAACATCCGGCGATCGCTACTCTTCGTCATACAGTAGAGTTAATGCACCGAGGCGAAATGTTAGTAATTTATCCAGAAGGTGGCATCTATCGGGATGGTCAAATTCACCCCTTAAAACCGGGTATCGCTCGTTTAGCCCTCACTGCGGAATCTAGCCACCCAGGACTGGGAATTAAAATCATCTCAGTTGCCATTCAATACAGTGAACCCTATCCAACTTGGGGTACAGATGTGAATATTCACATTGGCGAACCTATTCAAGTGACAAACTATATAAATACCAATGTCAAACAAGAAGCTAAAAGACTCACAGCAGATTTAACCCATAAATTAAAACAATTAAGTCATCAAGAATCAGCAATTAGCGATCGCATTTTCGCATAAATTCATAATTAGGACTTGCTAAATAAAACCAAAAGCTATATAACTATCACCATTACCCATACCAGTTTTGTAGTATAGTCTGCTGTGATAGTATTTTCTATCGCGTGAACATTTCAGGAGTGAAAGAATGTCCATACCAGCAGATCCCGTAAAATTGATGAAACAAGAAGTTGGCAAAGCCGCAGCCAATTTAGTAAAATCCGGTTCAATAGTTGGTTTGGGTACAGGTTCAACCACAGCTTATACCATTCAATATTTAGGAGAACGCCTTAAATCTGGAGAACTCAAAGATATTGTCGGTATTCCTACCTCATTTCAATCAGAAGTTTTAGCAAAAGAATATGGTGTTCCCCTCACTGCATTAGATGCTGTAGACCATATTGATATTGCCATAGATGGGGCTGATGAAGTAGACCCCCATAAAAACTTAATTAAAGGTGGCGGTGCTGCCCATACCCGTGAAAAAGTTGTAGATTACCTAGCGGCACAATTTATAGTTGTCGTTGACAGTGGTAAGTTAGTAGAAAAACTCGGTTCTGTATTTGCTGTGCCGGTAGAAGTTATCCCCATGGCACTTACCCCCGTTACCAACGCCATTAAAGCCCTTGGTGGTAAACCAGAATTACGCATGGGTGTGAAAAAAGCTGGGCCAGTAATTACGGATCAGGGTAATATGGTTTTAGATGTTACCTTTGATAGCATTGACGACCCTGTAAACCTAGAAAAAACCCTGAATAATATTCCTGGTGTCCTAGAAAATGGTATTTTTGTTAACTGTGCTGATGTAGTTCTTGTAGGTGAAGTAATTGACGGTAAACCCCTAGTTAGAGAACTTTAACTCATACTTGAAAAATTTAATTCTCGTTGTAGAGACGTTCCGGGGGAGCGTCTCCACAAAATTGATTACCGTAGCTTCCCATTTGGCATAGACATATTGCAGCCTGGAAATAAGAGAAAAGTGTAGCAACTCAAATTTTAATCACTCTACACCTTAATTAAATATGTCTTATAATTTTTTTTCAGCCATAAATCCTCTAGAACAGGTTATTATTACTAACCCTCTCATCGTTTCACCACATCAACAAGTGCTTGAAGTCTTGCTTCTGATGAGTACGCAGCAAGCCAATTGCTGGGTAGATGATCATATTATTAATACTAATTTTTTCTTAAATCCCCGCATCAATAATACTAATTGTGCTTTAGTAGTTGAAGATAATATTCTTATAGGTATTTTAACCCATCGAGATATAGTGCGCCTGAGTGCAGAAAGTACCTCATTAGTAGGAGTAACCATTGGTGAAGTCATGATTACTCCTGTCATTACCATGAATATATCTGAATGTACTGATATATTTATGATTATAAACTGTCTCAATCAGAATAATATCAGGCATTTACCTTTAGTTAATAATTATGGTGGAGTGGTAGGATTAGTTACCCATAATAGACTAAACCATACCATCCGTGCTATGGATTTATTGCGCTTACGTCAGATTGAAGAAGTCATGACTAAAGATGTTGTTCATACACCATCCAATATCAAACTTCTACAAGTAGTTGAACTGATGGTGAAGCACAAAATTAGCAGTGTTGTCATCACTCAAGCACAGGAAAACTCAGGACTAAATAGTAAATTAATTCCCATTGGGATTATTACTGAAAAAGATATTGTCCAATTCAAAACCATAGAATTAGATTTGGCGACAATTGATGCCAAAAGGGTAATGAGTACCCCACTCTTTTCCTTATCTATTGAGGATTCTCTTTTATCTGTCAGTTTCTTGATGCAGCAGCGCAAAATTAGTCATGTTGTCATTACTAATGATCAAGGAGAATTAGCAGGAATTATCACTAACAGTAATATGTTAAAGATAATGAATCCTCTAGAAATTTATCAGCTAGTAAATAGCTTAGAGAAAAAAATTAATGCCTTAGAATCCGAAAAAGTGGAATTATTAGCCAAACGTAATTTACAATTAGAACAAGAGGTCGAAAAACGCACTCAAGAATTGTATAATCAGACCCAACAAGAAAGATTATTAGCGGATATATCTGATCGAATTCGCGCTTCTCTCAATCTTGAAGAAATTCTCAATATTTCTGTGAAAGAAGTGAGAAAATTATTAAATTGTGATCGGGTATTAGTTGAGCAATATCAGTTAAACCATCGAGGTGTAATTGCTGCAGAAGCTATTATTGATCATCAGATAGAGTCACTGGAAAATAAAATTGAATATTCCTATTTTTATCATAAATTTAGCTCTAATTCTTATCCGCAACAAGGAATAATTATTCCTAATATTTACAAATATGATTATCCAAATAATTATTTAAAAGTCTTAGAAAGATATCAAATTAAATCAAAATTAATCGTTCCTATTATAGTTGAAAATAATTTATGGGGATTATTAATTGCCCATCAATGTAATTCCTATCGAGAATGGGAAAAATTAAACTTAGAAACCATGGAAAGATTAGGAGTACAATTAGCGATCGCCATTCAACAAGCTAACGCCTACGAAACCTCACAAATTCAGCTACAAGAACGCCAGAAAGCAGAAATTGCCCTTCAAGAAAATGAAGAATTATTTCGTAATACCTTTGAACAAGCTGCTGTAGGCATGATTCATATAGATTTAGATAGACGATTTTTAAGAGTTAATCAATGCTTCTGTGATATTGTTGGTTATTCAATGGCAGAACTTTTAACTCTGACTGTTCCAGAAATTACCCATCCAGAGGATAAAATTCATGGTTGGGATCTGCGGGAAAAGTTATTTACAGGTGAAATTCAAAACTTCACCAGAGAAAAACGCTATATTCGCACAGATGGTTTAACAGTTTGGGCAAATGTGACAGTCACTCTCCTCAGAAGTCCTAATGGAGAACCAAAATATTTTATTGCCATTGTGGAAGATATCACTGCCCGCAAAGCAGCACAAGCATCCTTAAAATTACTCAATCAAGAATTAGAAAAGAGAGTTGAGGAAAGAACACTAGATTTGCAACAAAGCGAAAAGCGATTTCGGACTTTATTTACCCTAGCACCAGACTGTATTTATGTAGTCAATTTTGCAGGTATTATTCAACAAGTAAATCGTGCAGTTTTAGAAAAATCTGGTTATACAGAAGCAGAATTAATAGGTAGAAAATTACAAAGCTTTTTATCTATTCAATCTCAACAAATATATGAGCAAAATTTTCATAATTTTTTAGAGACTGGAAATGATGACAAAGAAATTGAATTTTATTTTAAAAATGGGGAAATGCGGATCATGAATAGTTCTGCAACCATAATTTATAACGACGAACATCAACCAGATTACATTTTAATTTTACATAAAGATATTACTAGTCGTAAACAATCGGAAAAACAACTGTTAGAAATTAGCCAACTACAAACAGCGATATTAGATGGCATTGACTATTCAATCATCTCCACAGACCGTAATGGAATGATTCAAACCTTTAATGCAGCAGCCCAAGAAATGTTAGGTTATACACCAGCAGAAGTCATTGGTAGATATACCACAGAATTAATTCATGATCAAGAAGAAATTACTCAACATGCAATTACACTATCTGCCGAATTAGGTACATCAATTGCACCAGGATTTGATGTTTTTATTGCTAAAGCTAGACAAGGAATAATTTCAGAATCAGAATGGACATATATCCGCAAAGATGGCTCTAAATTTCCCGTTTTACTATCCGTCTCAGCTTTATGGGATCAGCAAAATAATATTACCGGATTTATTGGTCTTGCTAAAGATATTACTCTGCAAAAACAAGCCGAACAAGAAAAACAGTTACTAGAACAAAGATTACAATTTCTTCTCGCTTATAGTCCAGCAGTCATTTACTCCTGTGCAGCGACTCCGAATTATGGTGTAACCTTTATCGGTGATAATGTTTATACTATGCTAGGCTATCAACCTCAAGAGTTTTTAGCAGATGAAAAATTCTGGGTAGAACGTATTCATCCTGATGATCAATCCCAAATTATTTCTGATTTAGGATCATTATTTGAATTAGGATATCATACCCATGAATACCGATTTCTACATCAAAATGGTGAATATTATTGGCTACGGGATGACTTGCGACTAGTGCGGGATGATTTAGGTAATCCTATAGAAATTATTGGTTGTTTAATTAATATTAATGACCGCAAAAATATAGAAAATGACCTGCAAGAACGAAATAATGAATTAGCGATTGCCAATAATAATTTAGAACGTGCTACTAAATTAAAAGATGAATTTCTCGCCAACATGAGTCATGAATTACGTACCCCTCTGAATACTATTCTTGGTATGTCTAAAGCATTACAAGACAATGCTTTTGGTGAAATCAACCCTCAACAAAGGCGATCATTGCAAACTGTTGAACGCAGTGGTAAAAATTTGCTCGATTTAATTAATGATATTATCGACCTCTCCAAAATTGAAGCAGGTAAACTAGAATTACATCTAAACCTTATTTCTGTTTTTGAACTTTGCCAATCTAGCCTAACATTTATTAATCAACAAGCACGCCAAAAAAATCTCCAGATAGAACTCAATATTGCTCAAGGTATTAAAGAGATAATTGTTGATGAAAGATATATGCGGCAAGTTTTAATTAATTTATTGAGTAATGCCATTAAATTTACTCCTGAAAATGGCAAAATTCAATTAAATGTTAGCTTAGAAACGCAAGAATTAGAAAATAATAATGAACATAGCCATATTCTATTTTCAGTGATTGACACAGGTATAGGTATTGCTCCCGAAAATATCAACAAACTTTTTCATTCTTTTGTACAAATAGATAATAGACTGAACCGACAATATGCAGGTACAGGCTTAGGTTTAGCATTAGTTCGGAAAATTGTGGAATTACATGGGGTTAGTATTTCCGTTGACAGTCAACTGGGACAAGGTAGTTGTTTTACCGTGAAACTATTGTATCTAAGCAACTTTCCTGAAAACTTAACTAACTCTTTGAATACTCATTCATCAATATTACCAACCCATTATAAACGGGCAGCATTTATAATTCAAGATTCCTATACTACTAATAAACAACTAACACGCTATCTCAAAAAAATTGGCATAAAATATGCCATTTATAGTCAAGGTGAAGGAGCAATTATAGAAGCAAAACACATCCGACCATCTCTGATTTTTCTCAGTAGTCATTTGCCAGATATCTCTGCGTGGGAACTTCTGCAAGAACTTAAAGCTGATGTGGAAACCAAGTCTATTCCTATTATAGTAATAGGTATGGAAAATGAAGAATTACATGCTATTTCTTTAGGAGCAACATCATTCTTATGTAAACCAATTCATTATGAACAAATTAGCGCTACCATAGAGACTATATTTTCCCTTGTTTCCTCTACATCAGTCAATTTAACAAGATCAAACCCACAGCCAAACTCAAGTTCTTTATCCGTAACTAATTTTCTGATTTTGTTAGTTGAAGATAATGAAGCAAACATCAGCACTATATCAGATTATTTGATGAGCCGAGGTTATGAAATTTTAGTAGCTAGAAATGCCCTAGAAGGAATTAACCTTGCTAAAGCTTACAAACCCCAATCAATTCTCATAAATATGCAAATCCCAGGTATGGATGGAATAGAAGCAACACGACAGATTCGGGCTGATGAGTCTTTGGCCGATACTCCCATCTTTGCCATCACTGCCTTGCCTGTGGTTGAAGATAAAGAAAAGTGTTTAGCAATAGGAATTAATGAATATATATCAAAACCTTTGCGCCTTAAACATTTAGTTGATACAATTCAACAATATTTGGTGAAATAGGTATTTTATGAAACAACTATATTCTGTTCTGGTAGTAGATGACGAGCCAGATAATTTTGATGTTATCGAAGCTTTGCTAATCAATGAAGCATACGAACTTAACTATACTTCTAGCGGAATTAAAGCCTTAGAACGAATGAATATCATTCAACCAGACTTAATTTTATTAGATGTCATGATGCCAGAATTAAGTGGTGTTGAAGTTTGTAAAAGAATTAAAAGTCATTCACAATGGCGGCATATTCCAATCATTATGGTGACAGCCCTAAATTCTAAAGAAGATTTAGCCATTTGTCTAGGCTCTGGGGCTGATGATTTTATCAGTAAACCAGTGAATAAAACTGAATTGCAAGCCAGAATTCGTTCGATGTTGCGATTAAAACAACAATATGATTCTCTACAAGAACTGACAAAGTTACGAGAAGATATGGTGAATATGATTGTCCATGATTTGCGGAATCCCTTAGCTAATATCTTGCTATGTGCAGAAATTCTGCAAATGCCAAATGTACCACAAACAGCCCACAAGCCAAAACTGCAACAGATTGTTTCTGGTGTTCAACAACTGCAATCCATGATTGATACTTTATTATGGATCGCTAAATTAGAATCTGGTCAAATGACACTCAATAAACAAAAAGTTGATTTATATGATGTTTGTATTTCTGTATTAAAGGATTTTCAATTACTAACAACCCAAAAAAATATTCAACTGATTGGTGATTTAGCTGAACCTGGTAATTTAATCAACTTGGATTTAGCTGTATTTAGAAGAGTTTTAGATAATCTGATTTCTAATGCTCTCAAATTTTCACCTAGTGATAGTGAGGTGATACTGCGATTATATTATCCTAATTCTGAACATGTATTAATTCAGGTAAGTGATACAGGTATAGGAGTTCCAACAGAATTAAAACAAAGTATCTTTGATAAATTTGCCATTGGTAAATCAGTTAAAGGTGTTTCACAATTTGGCTTAGGTTTAGCATTTTGCAAAATGGTCATTAATGCTCATTGTGGTTCAATTTCTATAGAAGATAATCAACCTCAAGGTAGTATATTTAATGTAAATTTGCCCATAAATAACAGTTCAAATTGCTATAATTATACAAAATGAACAAATAAATTTTTGATCAATTGAGTCATGCTATACAAACGTTTTGGTCGCACAGAATTACAAATGCCCATGTTCTCTTGTGGCGGAATGCGATATCAATATAAATGGCAGGATGTTCCACCAGAGGAAATTCCAGTAGATAATCAGGAAAATTTAGAAGCAGTCATTCGTCGCGCTGTGGAATTAGGAATTAATCATATTGAAACTGCAAGAGGTTATGGATCATCGGAAATGCAGTTAGGAAAAATTCTGCCTCAGTTTCCCCGTGAACAGTTAATTGTCCAAACTAAAGTTTCTCCTGGTGCCGACCCCCAAGCATTTCGCAACACTTTTGAAAAATCTTTAGCATATCTTCAGTTAGATTATGTTGATTTATTGGGTTTGCATGGAATTAATAATCCAGAATTGTGGGATTTCACTATTCGTGAAGGTGGTTGTTTAGAAGTAGCTAAACAGTTACAGGCAGAAGGTAAGGTCAGATTTATTGGTTTTTCGACTCATGCACCATTAGAGATAATTTTGCAAGTAATTAATAGTAATCAATTTGATTATGTTAATTTGCATTGGTACTATATTAATCAATGGAATTGTCCAGCTATTGCGGCGGCTAATAAATTAGATATGGGCGTGTTTATTATTAGTCCATCCAATAAAGGAGGCTTATTATATCAACCCTCACCAAAGTTAGTTGATTTGTGTGCGCCCTTGAGTCCTATGGTGTTTAATGATTTATTTTGTTTAAGTCATCCCCAGGTGCATACTTTAAGTATTGGTGCAGCAAAACCAAGTGATTTTGATGAACATTTAAAAACTTTAGAATTGTTAGATAATTCAGCAGAAATTTTACCCCCTATTATTTCTAGATTAGAGTCAGAAGCTATCAATATTTTAGGAGAAGATTGGGTAAAAACCTGGGATACTAATTTACCAACTTGGGAACAAACACCAGGAAAAGTAAATATGCGGGTGATTTTGTGGTTATTAAATTTGGCTTTAGCTTATGACATGATAGACTATG
The DNA here is from genome assembly GCA_046080565.1 of Cuspidothrix sp. GTDB lineage: Bacteria > Cyanobacteriota > Cyanobacteriia > Cyanobacteriales > Nostocaceae > Cuspidothrix. The sequence goes on from JBJTUF010000077.1 coordinate 27,593, forward strand.
GCAAAATGCGTTACAATCTCTTAGGGCAAGCTGATCATTGGTTTCCTGGTAATCGGGCTGATAAGTTAGCAGAATTAGATTTGCGAGAATGTTTGCTTAATAGTCCCCAAGGGGCAAAAATTCCCCAGATGTTAGCAAAAGCCAATGAGATATTAGGGAGTGCAGAAGTAAAGCGGTTATCTCAAAGTTAGAACTTGGAAACTTAGTATATTTGATGGTGTACTAACAGGACTTACGCAAAACTTACTTCAAATACTGTCATTACGACGTAAGGAATCAATCTCAAACCCCTACATTTCTTTAAAATGCGTAAGTCCTAACTAAGTTGATAACTATGAATAGTTAGTTGATACAATAGCTAACAAATATGAAATCTATATTTTCACCAATATCCAAACAAATAGAATTACCTTTACAATTAGTAACTTATCAAAAACAATTCACTTTTATTGATCTTTTTGCTGGTATTGGTGGATTTAGAATTGCTTTAGATAAATTAGGTGGAAAATGTTTAGGCTATTCTGAAATAGACAAACAAGCAATTAAAGTTTATCAGCAAAATTTCATTAGTTACTTGAATGATGATGAGTTAAATGATTTTTTTATTTTTTCTGATTTAAGAAATGGACATACAACTATTCACTCTTGGGATATTATTAATACGAGTGATAGAGAAAAAATGATTTGTTTAACACTGCTTAAATATAGAAGAAGTAAAAAATATGGAGATAAAGATGGTAATCCTTTATCTTTTGAAGATTTCCGAGAAATAATCACTGCTATAGAGATCAATGAATTAGATACATTGGTGATAAAAGGAATATTCCGTTTAACTGCTGATCATAAGTATGAATTTGTAAATTCTAAAAATATGACAGGTATTAATAATATTTATAGAATTATTTTACCTACTGCTGAGATTTTCCCTACTTTAACTGCTACTGGTTCTAAAGACTATATTGCAACTGTATCTATTCATGCTAGTCATCCACAGGAATATAAAACTCTTTTCTTAGAAAAAATTTATCAACCTCAGAAATATATACCAATTACTGTAAAACACGCTTGTAAATTACAAGGATTTCCTACAAATTTTGAATACCATACAAAAGATGAGGTAGCGAAAAAACAGTTTGGTAATGCTGTTCCTGTACCTGTGGTTGAGTATGTAGCTAAAGAATTACTGAGGATTCTTGATATGTAACTAGGGCTTGCTGAATAAACACAAAACCTAGATAAATCAAGAGTTGAGGGGGCAGAAAAAAGGAACAAAGTGCAAGAAAAAGGGGTAAAATAGATAAAAACCCTTGCATCAAGGTGCATCAAAATGTATCGCAAACA
>JBJTUF010000078.1:0-15638 GCA_046080565.1 Cuspidothrix sp.
AGGTGTATTTTGTAGAATTCAGGTAACATTATCAATAGATAGTCCTTATTGAGAATAGTGGGGCTATCTTTTTTTACCATAAATCGGTACAATTTTCACCTGATAAGCTGTTTAGGTTATTTCGTCATCCCCTCAGCTCCCAATCATCAATATCTAAAATTATGGGTTGTCTAGTTTCTAATTTTTTTAATAATGATAAACCAAAGGTTGTAGGTTTAGGCCGCATGGCATAAATAATATCACCATCTATTTTTTTTAACATCTGAGAAGCACAACTCAGAAATTTTGGATAGTTATCCCCGCTAAGTTGGGTAATAGTAATTTGTGATGGTAAATCTATAGAGCCTCTTTCACCAAATACAAACCCTACAATTTCTACTTGATAATTTAGTTTTTGCAACACTTGAGCTAGTAAAAATGAGCGGACAGAACCTCCCCCCCATCTTCCTGCTCCTGCTATTGATAAATCGCTAACTACTATGGAAATTTTCAATATATGGTTCTCCTATTATTTTTAAAATTTAGAAATGAGGTATTTATGTCTTGTTTTTAATTTTATTGTTTTATCCAGAGATTGCTCAAAAGCTGTAAAATGAGGAAACAATAATCTATGGCGTAATCATCACGATTTTGCGTTTATTACTAAGATAAGTACAATTTAGTTTAAGGATATAATGATGCATGTAGTCCGTTTAGCAGCACTCTCAGACAATTATATATTCTTGCTACATAATACGCAAGAAAATATTGTAGCTGTTGTTGATCCAGCTAAGTCTGAACAGATATTACAACAAATTGGAGAAATAGGAGCAGAATTAGTAGCAATTTTTAACACACACCATCATTATGATCATGTAGGTGGGAATGAGGCATTAATTGCAAAGTTCCCAAATTTAGTAGTTTATGGGGGTAAAGAGGATCGGGGGAGGATTCCTGGGCAAGAGGTGTTTTTAGAGGATGGCGATCGCGTACAATTCGGTAATCGTACTGCTGAGGTTTTATTTGTTCCTGGCCACACTCGCGCTCATATTGCTTATTATTTCGCCCCTGTGACTCCAGATCAAGCAGGAGAGTTATTTTGCGGTGATACTCTTTTTGCTGGTGGTTGTGGGCGTTTATTTGAAGGTACACCAGCACAAATGGTAGATTCATTGACTAAAATCCGTAATTTACCTGATAATACCCGTATCTGGTGCGCCCATGAATATACCTTGAGTAATTTAAAGTTTGCGATCACGGTAGATCCTGAAAATGTAGATTTACAAAACCGCTTTAAGGAAGTTAAGCGTCAACGAGAACAATTAGAGCCAACTATTCCATCAATTTTAGGAGTAGAAAAACTGACAAATCCTTTTTTACGTTGGCAAGAACCAGCATTACAAGCATCAGCTAAAAGTAACGATCCTGTTCAAACATTTGCACGGATTCGGGGTATGAAGGATAATTTCTAATTATAATTAGCCATAAATTCCGATTATTTTCTATTGCTAAATATGATCAACGAAAATTCACAATTGTCACTTTCACTAGATGAGATATCACTTCCTGAAGAATTACCACCCATAGTTATTTTAGCTTTTACTCGCCCTGATTTGCTGAAACAATTTCCGCCAGCCATAGCTAAACAAACCTTGTTACCAAGGCAAATTATAGCTTTTATTGATGGTCCACGTAATGAAAAAGATCAATCTTCAATTAATGAATGTATTAGCTTATTAACAGAATTTTCTCAAACTATTCCTGTAAAAATTATTAACCAACAACATAATTTAGGATGTGATGCTCATGCTATTTATGCAATTACAGAGGCTTTATCTCATCATCCTGCTATCATTTATTTAGAAGATGATACTATTCCCAATCCTTATTTTTATGATCGGATGTGTCGGCTATTAGTAGCCTATCGTGATTATCCTCAAGTATGTTCAGTTACAGCCTATGCTAACTTTCCTAGTGAAATACGAGAGTTGATCACAACAGATTTTATGGTGTCTAAACGAGTGTTTGCTTATGGTTTAGCAACTTGGGCAGATCGTTGGCAAAAATTGAATCTGAGCAATCATCCCCAATCTTATAATCCCTTTGGTAATTTCTATAATATTCCCGCAACAAAACAGACAAAATACACAATTGTCAATCAATTTTTTTTAGAAAAACAAAAGCAACAAGATTGGGTTATTACTTTAACTTTAGCTGCTTTAAATCAGGGATATATACATATAACACCAATGGCATCTTTTGTAGATAATATTGGTTTTGGACATCCCCAAGCCAAAACATATAATTCAGGTGGAGAACCAGCTTGGGGAAACGCCCATAGAGATTTATCTTCTCGTCCAAATACATTACCCACCAGTCTGGAATTGATAGAACCGTTAGCAAAATCTCTGACCGGAGTTGAATTAGTTGAACATTTGGAAAATTGTCAAGGTTTATGGCTAACTCCATCAGCTATGATTTACTTATTTAATAAGTATAATAGTTTACCAGAGCGTATGGCGATTTTACGGCTGTTCTTTTCTCGGTTAGTAGTGATGATCAGACGTTGGCGTAGTGGTCGAGCGATATAAAAGGAATATAGGAATGTAGCGTTAGTACATATTGTTTTTATATAGCACAAGGCAAGAGGGAAGAGTAAAATCCTTGGTATGATTAGGTTTTAAGAATCAATAATGTCCTAATCATTACGGCTACAGCTATATTTTTGGGATCTTAGTGTTGCGATCGCCCCCAAATTTCGCTAGAATTTTTAGGTTGTGGGTATGTTCAAAGTCGCTGAGGATCAAGCTACAATTTTGAAAAGCCACCCTAATGACACCCAAATAACTAAGATTTTACAAAGAAAAGCGAAAAACAATGGCGAAACGTGTGCAATTAGTTTTAACAAAAGATGTCAGCAAGCTGGGAAAAGTCGGCGACTTGGTAGAAGTAGCTCCCGGTTATGCACGTAACTATCTAATTCCTCAGAGTTTAGCTGCTAATGCTACACCTGGAATTCTCAAACAAGTAGAACGCCGACGTGAACAAGAGCGTCAAAGACAATTAGAACTAAAACAACAAGCAACTGAGCAAAAAGCAGCTTTAGAAAAACTTGGTAGTTTAAAAATTGCCAAGCAAGTTGGTGAACATGAAGCTATTTTCGGTACAGTTACTACCCAAGATGTAGCAGATGTCATTCAAGCAGCAGCTAGTCTAGAAATTGATCGTCGTGGTATTACCATTCCCGATATTAGTAAATTGGGTACTTACAAAGCTGAAATCAAACTCCATTCTGAAGTAACAGCAGAAATTAACATTGAAGTCGTCTCTAACTAACGGTGATACAATTTTGGATTTTAGATTTCAGATTGACTCTAGCAACTAAGCCAAGAGCTTATCAATTAATTTGAGATTTATTCTCGAATTAATTTAGCCGTCATGGAAAGTGTTAAATTTTCAATCTTTAATCCAAAATCCAAAATTTAAAATCTAAAGTTCGGATATCGGTTTTGGATAATTAGGTAAAAATCCAAAATCGCTAATTTTTAAAATTTTATGGCTGAAGAACTAAGTTTTCAAGGTGATGGTAGTAATCGCTTACCACCGCAAAACATCGAAGCAGAGGAAGCGATTTTAGGGGGTATTCTACTAGATCCAGAGGCAATTGGTCGAGTGAGCGATCGCCTAGTTCCCGAAGCATTTTATATTAGTGACCATAAAATCATCTATCAAGCTGCCCTGCGTCTACATACCCAGCAAAAACCCACAGACTTACTTTCCATTACCAGTTGGTTAACAGATAATGACCAATTAACCCGCATTGGTGGCAGAAATAAACTAGCAACATTAGTAGACCGCACAGTTTCAGCAGTTAATATTGATGCCCTCGCCGAATTAGTCATGGAAAAATACCTGCGACGGCAATTAATTAAAGCAGGTAATGAAATCGTTCATCTAGGTTTTGAGACAGAAACAGAACTACCAATTGTTCTAGATAATGCAGAACAAAAAATCTTTAACGTCACCCAAGAAAAAACCCAATCAGGATTAATTCATATTGGTGACACCTTAATTAATACTTTTCAAGATATTGAAACTCGACATCAAGGAATTGCTTTACCAGGAATACCCTGCGGTTTTTATGATTTAGATGCCATGACCAGTGGTTTTCAGCGCTCTGATTTAATTATCGTCGCTGCTAGGCCGTCAATGGGAAAAACTGCATTTTGCTTAAACCTAGCTCATAACATTGCGGCGGGTTATCAATTACCAGTGGCGGTATTTAGTTTAGAAATGTCCAAAGAACAGCTAGTACAGAGATTATTAGCGAGTGAAGCAGGGATTGAAAGCAGTTATTTAAGAAGTGGACGCATTGCCCAAAATCAATGGGAAAGTTTAAGTCGTGCCATTGATAAGCTATCAGAAACCCCAATTTTTATTGACGATACAGCAAATATTACTGTCACCCAAATCCGCAGTCAAGCCAGAAGACTGCAAGCTGAACAAAATAAAAATTTAGGCTTAATAATCATAGATTACTTACAATTAATGGAAGGTGCAGGTGATAATCGCGTACAAGAATTATCGAGAATTACCCGTTCTTTAAAAGGTTTAGCCAGAGAATTATCTGTACCAATCATTGCCCTATCCCAATTAAGTCGAGGTGTAGAAGCCAGAACTAATAAACGCCCCATGTTATCTGATTTGAGAGAATCTGGTTGTTTAACAGGAGATTCTTTAGTAACATTAGCAGATGATAGAATACAAATCCCAATTAAAAATTTAGTAGGTAAATCTGGTTTTGCGGTTTGGGCATTAAATGAAAGTACAATAAAATTGGAAAAGGCTATTGTTACTAACGCATTTTCTACAGGCATTAAACCAGTATTTACATTAAAAACTCGATTAGGTAGAAAAATTCGTTCTACTGCCAACCATCAATTTTTAACTATTAATGGTTGGAAAAGATTAGATGAATTAAGTTCTAAACAACATATTTGCTTACCAAGACATTTGCCCACTATTGGTAAACAAAGCATGACTTATTCTGAAGTTGAATTATTAGGGCATTTAATTGGTGATGGTTTGACAACGAGAGAACTACAATCTCTCATAGAGAAATCATATTGTGGTTCTACGCTTTATAAGGCAAATTTAAGTCGAGAAAGAGCATTAAGAGTTGCCAATATTGTTAAATCTGGCGAGCTAATTGCTCTTGCTAAGAGTAACGTTTATTGGGATGAAATTGTTTCAATTATACCTGATGGAGAAGAAGAAGTATTTGATTTAACAGTGGATAAATTACATAACTTTATTGCGAATAATATTATTGTTCACAATTCAATTGAACAAGATGCGGATATAGTCATGATGTTATATCGTGATGAATATTATTCACCAGATACACCAGATAGAGGTATTGCGGAGGTACATTTAGCTAAACATCGTAATGGACCAACAGGAACAATTAAACTATTATTTGATCCACAATTTACAAAATTTAAAAATCTCGCCAAGCAAAGTTGGTAATATGTCAAAAAAATCTTTTATTAGCTTATTATTACTATTTTTTAGCATTCAAATTTCTAGTATCCAAGAAATAGCTAAAGCACAAGCTCCAGTTACAAAACTTAATCCAACAAAATCAATTTGTCCATCTCAATTATCATCAGCAATTAATAATATTACCAATAGTTCTCAATTTAATCGAGCGCGTTGGGGAATTTTAATCAAAGAATTATCATCCGATAGAATGCTTTATAGTCAAGATGCCCAAAAGTATTTTATTCCTGCTTCTAATATTAAACTATTGACTACCGCAGCCGCATTACAACAATTAGGAGCAAATTTTCGGATTCGTACCTCCATTTATGATGATGGTAATGGTGTTTTACGGGTAGTAGGAAGGGGAGATCCTAGCCTAAAAAATGCTCAATTAGGAATATTAGCGAAACAACTATATCAACAAGGAATTAGGCAAATTAATCAATTAGTTGCTGATGATAGTTATTTTCAAGGATCGCTAGTTAATTCTAGTTGGCAATGGGAAGATATTCAAGCTGATTATGGTGTACCTGTCAACAGTTTAATTATTAATGAAAATGCTACTACAGTTACTTTTTCACCCCAAAATATTGGACAAACATTAAAAATAAAATGGACTGATCCTACAGAAGCATATTCTTGGCAAATTGAAAATAATACCATCACCACTACAGCGAACGAGTCTGGTTTTGTAAAGGTAAATCGTGATTTAAAAGGACAAATTTTACAAGTTAAAGGACAATTACCAGTTAATTCTCCAGTTGTCAATGTTGGTTTAGCAGTATTTGATCCTACTATTAATTTTTTAGGAAGGTTTCGCCAGTATTTAGCGATTGAAGGAATGAGTATTAAAGAAACTGCTACTAATTATCTTCCTAAAAATGATCTCAAACCAGAAATAGCGTTTGTAGAATCTCCACCTTTATCTGAGTTATTAACAGAAACAAATGTTAATAGTAATAATTTGTATGCTGAAGCTTTACTCAGAAATTTAGCTAGTAAAAAACCCGAAGATAAAAATCAAAATACTGCTGATATTGGCTTAGAAGTTGTGCGAGAAACCTTAACTCAACTAGGAGTTAAAACAGACGGTTATATTATTATAGATGGTTCTGGTTTATCTCGTAAAAATTTAACCACTCCCACAGCTTTAGTAGAGGTTTTACAAGCAATGGCGAAATCATCCCAAGCAGAAGTTTTTCGGTCTTCTTTAGCTATTGGTGGCATAAAAGGAACATTAAAAAATCGGTTTTTAAATACTTCTGCTGTGGGGATTGTAGCAGCAAAAACAGGAACTTTAGGAGGTATTTCTGCCCTTTCTGGATATGTGAATGCACCTAATTATGAACCTGTGGTTTTTAGTATTCTAGTGAATCAATCTGAGAAACCTAATAGAGTTTTGAGATCAGCTATAGATGAAATTGTAGTTTTATTATCCCAGTTACGGCGATGTTAAATTGGTACAGTAAAATTCAGAATTCAGGAATAAGAAAAATTATCTTCTTTACTATCAGTAGGTAGGTGTAGAAATTTATCGTTGAGGCAAGCCAACAAGCCAGAGAAATTTTACATTTTGTAACTAACATATCTCGATTTTTTCAAGCCTACTTACTTATATTGATGTAGGGGAATTTGAATTAAAAACTCTGTACCTTTACCTACTTCTGATTGACATTCGAGGATGCCAGAATGTTTATTAACAATGATTTCATAACTAATAGATAATCCTAAACCTGTTCCCTTTCCCACTGGTTTAGTCGTAAAAAATGGATCAAATAATTTATCTTTTATATCTTCTGTTATTCCTGAACCATTATCAATAATGAGGATCTGTACTTGATTATTTTCTGTTAATTTGGTATTAATTATAATTTCGGCAGGATAATTTTCAATATCTTCTAAAGACTTTTGATTTTTATAGATTTCAAGAGAATCAATGGCATTAGTAAGAATATTCATAAATACTTGATTAAGTTGTCCTGCATAACATTCAACCAAAGGTAATTGACCGTAGTTTTTCACTACTTTAATTTCTGGTTGTTCTGGTTTAGATTTGAGACGGTTTTGTAAAATTAGTAATGTACTATTAATACCTTGATGAATATCAACTGCTTTCATTTCGGCTTCATCTAATCGGGAAAAAGTACGTAAAGATAAAACAATTTCTCGAATTCGATTAGATCCTATTTCCATAGATTTGAGGAGTTTTGGTAAATCTTCTAAAATGAATTCTAGATCAATTTCCTCAATTTGATATTGGATTTTATGACTAGGATTTGGAAACTCTTCTAGATAGCATTTAATAAGTTCTAGGAGGTCATGGGAGTAATCATTTATATGGATAATATTTCCAGAAATGAAATTTACAGGATTATTAATTTCATGTGCTACTCCGGCCACTAGCTGACCTAAGCTAGACATTTTTTCAGTTTGAATCAATTGAGATTGGGTACTTTTAAGTTTTTTTAATGCTTCTTTTAGTGCTTGTTCTGTCTGTTTACGTTCGTTAATTTCTAACTCTAATTGTTGATTAATTGCTGTTAATTCATCATTTTTGAGTAAAGTTCCTCGAATTTGCGTTAGCTTGATAGCCATATAATTAAATGAGTTGGCTAATTTTTCGACTTCATCACCTGTAATAATATTTAAACGATAGTCGAGATTACCAGCAGCAATTTCCGCTGTTCCTATTTGTAATTGTTCTAAAGATTTAATTACTGGTCGCCAGATTAAGGTAAATGTAACAACAAATAAAATTATAGTTACTCCAATAATTTCTAGGCTAATAATTAGTTGAATTTTATATAAATTATCTAATTCTAAATTCATTGATACTTTTTCTTTATAAGCACGTTCAATAACATTCATAAATAGCAAATTAATATCTCGATTAAATGAATTAATTGTGGGTAAATATTGTTGATATTCATCTATACTTAGGTTTTTTTTCCGTTTTTAAGCAGTTGATAGTCAAGGTTTATTAAAGAAGTATACCGACGGCGAATAAGATTAATATCTGGATCATTTGGCATAAAAATTTCGAGTTTTTTCAAGCTATCAACAAACGGACTTTGATAAGTATTTAATCGTGATTTTTGATTATTAAAAAATAAAACTCTATCTTTGAGGGAAATAATTTCTAATTTTAAAGCATTTTCTGCTTGTATAGCTGCTTTAATACTGTCCAGGGTGATATTATTTTTGTCTTGAGCAGCATTTTTAATTCGATGGACAATAACGGCATTAGCAATCAGAATACCTGTGAGGATTCCTAATAATAAAACTGCACTGATGAGAAACTTTTTAGATATATTCATAGTTAATTTTAGGCAGATATTTATTTTTCTTAGAAAAGAATGACAATCATTAAAATCTGGTTTTAATGATTGTCAAAAACTCTTCTCAATTCGGCCATTTATTTAACTTCAGTTACACGCCAACTTAGTTTTAGATTAACCCAGAAATTCCAAATTGTAGCAACTGCGATCGCTACTAATTTAGCTAAATACTGATTCATACCCAAACTATTAAATAGGAAATTGACTACTAAAGTTTGGATGATTATCCCAGCTAAACAGACCATATTGAATTTCAAGAATCTTTTGAAACGCTGACGATTTCCCATTTGCTTACGAGAAATATCACCAAAAGTCCATAAATCATTCCACAGAAAATTATTGAGAATTGCTACTTCGGCAGAGAGCATTGTACTGCGAGTCAAACCCAAATTAATTACAGTACGCATCAAGTGAAATACAGTTAAATCCACAAATACACCACTCAATCCTACTACACCAAAGCGGATAAAGCGCCCAATGGGGAAGTTAACTTTGCGACGAATTTTACCTAGTCTACCTGTGGATACTCGTAAACGTATTAAATGTTGAATATATTCTACATATTGTTTCCACGTTACTTTACTTTCCCCTTCTGTGCGTTCTCGGAATACATAACCTGCTTCGGCAATTTCTCCCACCTGTCCCCGACCAATTACTTCTAAGAGAATTTTGTATCCTACAGGGTTCATTGTTGCCCCAGCGATCGCACTTCGTCGTACCATAAAATAACCACTCATTGGGTCACTAACTCTACCCAGAACCCCTGGTAAAATTACTAATCCCAATACCTGCGCCCCACGGGATAAAAACCGTCTAATTACACTCCAGCTACTTACACCACCACCATCTACGTGACGACTAGCTAAAGCTAAATCTGCCCCTTCTTTTATCTTCTGCAACAGTTGTGTTAATACTTCTGGGGGATGCTGCAAGTCCCCATCAATAACTCCTAACACGCGCCCTCTACCAGCTTGCCAGCCACGTATTACGGCTGAAGATAACCCCCGTTCATCTTGACGACGCATGACCCGTAATTGGGGATAATCTGGAATCAGCGATCGTGCTACTTCCCAAGTTAAATCAGGACTATCATCATCCACTATAATCAACTCATAGTCTCCAGGTATGGCTTCATCCAGTAAGTTACTGAGTATCTTGACTATATTTCCGACATTATCACGCTCTTTGTAAGTAGGAATCACTAAAGATAGGAGAATGGTATAATTGCCGTTCGTGTTATCTGGGATAGATTCAGAAATTTTTAATGGCCCGGTAGGAACTGCTAAAAAGGAATTAGATGAGTGTGTATCCATAAAATAAGTAGTAATTTTTAAATCGCTGGGTTGCCAGTATAAAGGTTAACTCTAAAATAGGGTACTATACTCTGGGTATTCACAAAACTGATAAATTTTGAGTTTTTGGTTAAGTTTTGGGAGGCTTGAGGTAAAGTCTGGCGGTAAAATCATCAAGAATCATCGTCCCGGAAAGATTTTTGGTTTCTATTAACTTAAACTGAGATGAAAACACTTTTTCCATCTTTTGTTTCGCCTGTTCTACTTCTGTTTCAGTTTCCAATTTAGACCATACGGGATTACGACTATCTAACCACATAACACGATTGTATTTTGCTGGGTTTTCTTGGAGAACTTTTTCTAAAGTAGCTGCTAAATTTGCTGGCTTTTCTGATAGCAACATGACTGGATATTTAGGATTAGTATAATAAGCTAACCGCATCAAATGCCCCCATGCTTTTGAGTTTATAACTACTAAAGTTGTCTGATTTGTATCTTTACTAATTAAGTCAGAAACAGAATGGAAAACCCAACGATGTCGCAAACTTAAATCACTAACACTAATAGCTAGATAGACAACTAATATCCCACTAGCGAATAGAGTACGTCATTGTTTACTAACTCCCTTTTCTACCCACAAAGCAATTAATAATAAACAACCTGGGACAATAATAATCATCGTTCTGCCAAAACCAAAACCCAAAGTATATTTTTTAGTAGCAATATCCGTTAATAATCCTAATAATATGGGCAAAATCCCCAATATTAAAGCTGTAAATAAATTTTTATATTCCTTTTTTTTCCACAGATGAATAGTAAAACCAGTAAATAATAAAATCACTAAACAACCAGATAAAGTGATAATCATAGGATCTAAACTTGTTGCCCAATCTCCGATAAATATATCAGTTCCCAAAGTGTTACTAAAATCCTGTAAATGTCTTAATAATGGGGGTAATGTAGATTTAGAATTACCAAAACGGTTTAAGTCAGCATTTCGCAATTGTTTAATAGTTCCCCATAGTACCCAGGGCATAGTTAATAAAACTCCCGCCCCCAATCTTAACCCGTGTTGTAACCAATTTCTTCTATCTAAATAGAGTACCAATATTCCTAAAACTATTACCCAATAGGCATATAAATAAAAGGTCATTAAACCAGCAGTAATAGAAATAATTAATATTCCATTCCATAATATCTGAGTGCGAATATTTTGGAGATGTTCAGAGTTTTGATTTTCAATTAAATACAGTAAAGACCATGCGCTGAGAATTACCCATAATACTAAAGGCGCATACATTCTCAAATTTAGAGAATGAAATAAATAAAATGGACTAATAGCTAATAGTGCTGAGAAAAAAAGCCCTCCCCGATGTCCGAGAATAAATTTTCCAAAACCATAAGCCCCAGCAATGGCAGTTATACTTAATAATGTGTTAAAACTTCGGGTTGCAGCTTCACTATTGCCAAAAAGGCGCAACCAAAAATGTTGACTTAAAAAGAATATTGGTGGATGGGGTTCTCCTCCTAAAAGGCTTTTTAGTAAAGTAATAATAGTTAGAAAAAAATCCCGTAAATTTGATTCTGTTAGGATAGTTAATAGCGATGTATATTCTGATAATAATACTGGTACATCTCCAGGAGTTTTATAGAGACTATTTTTACTTGTGGATAGGAGTAATGATAAAACTTCATCATACCAAAATTCCCTACTACCTAAATTAATAATTCTTAAAATTACTCCTAAAGAAATTACTATTAATGCAATTATTTCTAAAGAGAAATTTTGTCTAATATTATTAACTGAAAATTTTTCCTGCATAGGTTTAAAAATCCTAATAGCTTGTTTTTGGTAACTTAAACTTTACTAATTGTCGCTTCTGCTATTTTATATCTTTTATTTTCCTTAACTGGTTTTAACTGAATAGTCAATTTTTTATTATTGGCAGATATTTCTAGTTTATTGGGTATATTAGGGGTAGAAAAGCATTTATCATAACCAGGACAGATATACAGAAATTTTTTATATCCTTGCTGATCTAATGCTACAGCCAATTTAGTTACATCATCAGGTTTTTTGGTCAGAAAATATATTTTTTGTTTAAAGGTAATACCAAAACTTTGTGCAACATATTGGTTAGGTGAAGTGACAAATTTATTACTATCCTTTCGCAAAAAATCTAGAACTTCTTTAGATACATTTGTAGTTTTACCTACTTCATAAACAGTTTGTGTACCTTCAATTATATTCAAATTAAATCCTAGGATAAACAGCATTGCTAAAAATGCTATGCTGATATATTTGATTTTAAATTGTTTAATTCTCCAAGTTTTTTCTAAACCAGATATAGAAACAAAATTAATTAAGGGGATGATAATTAATAAAAATCTTGGACCCCACTGCTTACCACCATCGCTAGGAATGAGGATAGGTGCTATCAACAAAAATAAACCTGATATTAATAACATTTGCAAAATAGCAGGTTTGAATCGCAAACTTGTTTTAAAGATAGAAATAACCGAAATTGCTACTGCAAAATATATAATTGGGAAGTGTTTCAATAAACTGTCTTTAAGGATATTAAAAAACTTGAATGATTTTAAAAGTCTTTCTGATAGAGAAAATTTTTCTACAACTTGGAAAGCATGAGCGCCTAAAGGATGATTATAAATAATTTTATTTAATGCAAAAAAGCATAATATCGTCAATATTAAACTGGCTAAAAATATAATTTGATGGCTTTTCATTAAAGTGAGAAAATCTAATTTAATGAGATATGAAGATATGAGTAGCATCATAACAATAGCTACTAATGCTAGAAATTCTGGTCTAAACCAAACTGATAAACCAATTAATATACCACTCAAGATAGCGGCTTTGTTTGTAAATTCTTTTTCCCGATTGACAAAAATGATGACTAAACCACTAAATGCTAAACAAACTGCTAGTGTATGTTCCCAATACATAGCACTATACATAGTCAATGGAGAAGCAAAGATCAAGGTAATTAAACCTATACAGGTGATCAGTTTTCTCATTTGAAAAGCTTGACAAAGATAATAAAAATTAACCCAAATAATCCAGGCGGAAATTAAGGGAATTATATAAAATCCTCTATAACCAAAAATGGCATAAAATGGTGCAGTGAGCAGGGGAAATGTAAACGGAAAGGTGATATAATAAAGGTTATTGATTTTATAGCTAAATGGTGGTTCAAAGGGATACAATCCCTGATTCCAAATATTATCCACCCATTGGGGTACTTCTAGGTTGAGATCAAAGCGCAACTTTCCAGAACTGAGTTGTTGAGCTAACAAAGCTTTAAGTCCACCATCACCGCTAAAATAAAGGTCATCTGTCAGTTGTGTCAGTAAATATAAAGAAAAGATTACACCTGATAAAATAATCAGTAATGGTAAGCTGGTTTTTAATTTATTCATACTTAAATTTGACTAATCGTGATAAATATTACTCTGGATACTATTCTTGACCGTTCCTTGCTAGGGTTTAATATATCACCTTCTGAGGCAGTAATTTTATTAAAACAAACTGAACCAGAAGCAGTAAATTCTATCCAGGTTGTGGCTGACAAACTACGACGAAAACAAACTGGTGAAGTTGTTACTTACGTAATTAATCGTAATATTAATTTTACTAACGTCTGTGAGCAGCATTGTAGCTTTTGTGCTTTCCGGCGAGATGATGGTGATAGGGATGCCTACTGGTTAGACTGGGGGCAAATCTTAGAAAAGACTACAGATGCGGTAGGTCGTGGGGCAACGGAAATCTGTATGCAAGGGGGATTAAACCCACAAGCACAGATCAATGGTAAGTCTTTACCTTATTATCTCAAGTTAGTAGAAACTATTAAAAGCGCGTTTCCTCATTTACATTTACACGCTTTTTCTCCCCAGGAAATCCAATTTATCGCCAGATTAGATGGAATTACTTATAGTGAGGTGATTACAGCTTTGCGGGATGCTGGAGTTGGTTCAATGCCTGGAACAGCAGCAGAAGTGTTAGATGATGCGGTCAGACGGATATTGTGTCCAGAAAAGATTGATACAGCCACTTGGCTAGAAATTGTCACCACTGCCCATCAATTGGGTGTACCTACTACCAGCACCATCTTATCTGGGCATATTGAAACTCCAGAACAGCAAATTGGACATTTGGAAAAATTGCGATCGCTCCAACAAACAGCCATAGAAAAACGCTATCCTGCCAGAATCACGGAATTTATTGTTTTACCATTTGTAGGACAAGAAGCCCCCAAATCCTTACGCAAACGGGTTGGCAGAGATCAACCAGTCCTCACTGATGCCCTCCTCCTCACCGCCGTAGCCAGAATTTACCTCGGCAATCATATACCTAATCATCAACCAAGCTGGGTAAAATTAGGGCTGGCAGGTGCTACAGCAGCCTTAAATTGGGGTTGCAATGATATCGGTGGCACTTTAATGGAAGAACATATTACCACCATGGCCGGGGCTGTAGGAGGTACTTGTATGGAAGTCCCAACCTTAGAAAATGCCATATCCTCCATCAATAGACCTTACCAACAACGAGATACTTTATATCGTCTAATCAAGGCTGAGTAAGAATTGTATCGCATTTGCCGTTGTGAATTTTCACTCTAGAATTGATTTTTATCCTATCTCCTGTATGCCAATCCAAGATAGGATGAACTTTGATTTACTTGTTTTTTTTACTAAATGGTTATGAAAAGCTATTGGTCGCGTCTGCTTTCTCTAGTTTTAGTTGTAGTTATGGGCTTAGTTGGCTGTACTGGCAGTCCTGATAGCTTAACTGGTGATTATCGTCAAGATACCTTAGCTGTAGTTGGTATTTTGAGACAAGCCTTAGAATTAACACCAGATTCTCCTGATAAAGCCACCCTGCAATCAGAAGCACGGCAAAAAATAAATGACTTTTCGGCACGTTATCAGCGCAATAGTGCTGTTGCTTCTCTCAATTCCTTTACAACCATGCGAACTGCCCTTAACTCCCTTGCTGGTCACTACAGTTCCTATCCTAATCGTCCTGTGCCTGAAAAACTGAAAAAACGTCTAGAGACAGAATTTCAACGGGTAGAAGCATCTTTAAGACGTGGTGGTTAATTTATTTTTCAAGGATTGTTTTTTGATTATCAAAATTAAATACAAACTTCCTTGAAAGCAGGCCACGCCTGCTTTTTATATATAGCTGTAGCCAGAATGATGAGGACATTATTAATCCTTGAAACCTAATAATAACAAGGGCTTCACTCTTACCTCTTGCCTCTTGCCTTCTGCTAGAAAATTTTAGTTCAAAAATTCAGCCACGGTGATGTTACAAATACAAATATAGAACTAATATTTGATTTTTGAAATATGCGTAGGGTGTGTTAGCGATAGCGTAACGCACCATTATCAAGGGTTTGGTGCGTTACGAACTCCGTTCTAACACACCCTACAATACCTAATTTTGTTCAAAACTCAAATA
>JBJTUF010000079.1:0-3664 GCA_046080565.1 Cuspidothrix sp.
AGGTGTATTTTGTAGAATTCAGGTAACATTATCAATAGATAGTCCTTATTGAGAATAGTGGGGCTATCTTTTTTTACCATAAATCGGTACAATTTTCACCTGATAAGCTGTTTAGGTTATTTCGTCATCCCCTCAGAGAAAGACCACTAGCCTGAGTCCATTGGATGCCGAACTAAACCTACCAATAGAACAATATTCACACGGAGTTAGACAAAGAGTCGCAACAGAAGTAGCCGTAAACGGATTTAACTCCACAGTAGAAACCATCAAAAAAACAACAGCAGCGCAAGTACCTAAGCGGCAAGTGGAAGAATTAGCGCAAATCAGTGCCAGAGACTTCAATGAGTTCTATGAATACCAGCAAATACAATCAAAGCAATTAGAACAAACGGGAGAAATCATCGTCATCAGTGCAGATGGAAAGGGAGTAATCATGCGGAGAGAAGATTTACGCCCCAGCACTCAAAAACGAGCGATTGCTAGTCAAAGGAAATGGCATTAGTTGATGGCAATCAGACACAATTACGTCTGCTCAAACAATTGGCTCGACAACACAACATCAAGCTCACAATTGTTCTGGATATTATCCATGTGATTGAGTATTTGTGGAAAGCGGCTTTTGTCTTCCACTCTCCTACTAGTAAACAAGCTGAAGATTGGGTGAGTGAACGATTACTCCGCATTTTGAATGGTCAATCTAGTTTGGTTGCTTCTGGTATGCGTCGTAGTGCTACCCTACGTCAACTGAAAATTGAACAACGTTCTCCGGTAGATAAATGCGCTAATTATCTACTCAATCATAGTGATTTTCTCAAATACGATCGCTATTTGAACGCAGGTTTTCCTATTGCGACTGGGGTGATTGAGGGGGCTTGCCGTTACTTAATTAAGGACAGAATGGATATTACTGGTGCGCGATGGAGTCTTGAAGGTGCTGAGGATGTTTTACGTCTTCGTTCTCTTTATGTCAGTGGTGATTGGAATGACTATTGGCGTTTTCATCAACAACAAGAACGTTTTCGTCATCATCTAGCTGTATATCAAGGTGGCATTCCTTTGCTCAAAGGTGTCTCTCAAGCTCGTTGCTCTACTACTTCACCACCAATCCCATTGGTTGTTTGACCTCCTTGCTAGTCTTCCTAAAAGAGCCGCACCCGAATCATTTTGAGTCCGTGAAGGCGTTTGCTGGTAAGTTCTCGACTAATTCCACAAAAACTGCTTAGATGACTGGCAATGGCATCAAAATTTTTAGTAGTACGAAACTTAAACTCTGCCATAGCCTAATATCATAATAGATAAAAAATTAGGGTCATTACTTATGTCCCTGTACGAACGTTCAATATAACTATGTTTTCAACTTTCCATAGGCATAACGGGTTAAACTGCCTTCATTAAGATTGTTCCAAGCATAAATACGATCCCTAAAGGGTTTCCAAATTTCATAAACTGCTTTAAAGTCAGCATCTTTAGCAGCAAACTCATCATATAAAGCAAAAGAAGCTTTTTCGGCTGCTTCGAGAATTTCCTGACTATAAGGACGAACTTGAACCCCTGTTTTTAATAGTTTCTCTAAAGCTTCACTATTACGCGCATCATAACGAGCTAACATCGTTGTATTCGATTGAAAAGCAGCAGTTTCTAAAGCAGCTTGATATTGAGGAGGAAGCTTCTTCCACTCATCTAAATTAATTTGTACTTCTAGAGTAGGGCCTGGTTCCCACCATCCAGGGTAATAGTAAAATTTAGCGACTTTATTTAAGCCTAATTTCTCATCGTCATAAGGCCCTATCCACTCAGCCGCATCAATAGCACCAGTTTGTAAAGCTTGGAAAATTTCCCCACCAGGGAGAGTCTGTACAGTAACCCCTAATTTGGCCATGACTTGTCCGCCTAAACCGGGTATCCGCATTTTTAGACCTTTTAAGTCATTGAGTGTTTTTACTTCGTTGCGAAACCAACCTCCCATCTGTGTACCCGTGTTTCCCGCAGGAAATTGAATCACATTAAATTTGCGTGCGTAAATTTCCTGGAGTTTGACTAAACCACCGCCTTCATATAACCAAGCGTTTTGTTGTTGGGCATTGAGTCCAAAGGGTACAGATGTACTAAATGCCAAGGCAGGACTTTTGCCAACGTAATAATAAGCTGCTGTGTGTCCTGCTTGCACCGCACCTTGAGAAACAACATTGAGAACTTCTAACCCAGGGGCTATTTCTCCTGCTGCACGGGGTTCAATAATAAATTTACCGTTAGTTAAGGCTTTAACCCGTTCTGCTAATACCTGCGCTCCGCCAAAAATGGTTTCCAAGGAAGTAGGCCAGCTAGTCGCCATTTGCCATGTAACACTAGGTAAGTTACTGGTGTCTGCTTGTGCTTTTGTAGCTGAGTTGGTCGCTTTTTGACACCCACCAACTATAGCTACTCCTGTAGCAGCGATCGCACCTTGAGATAATCTGTTAACAATAGCCCGACGTTTCATAAAAGTTAATATTATTGACTAACTGTAAGACATTCCCAGAATATCATAATCATGCAATATTTTAAGAATGGCGATCAAATTTACTATTTATGATTATCTTGTCAATTTCTGATCATTTCATATTAGTATAAACATATTAAGTAATTTCTAACTAAATTTAACAGCTATGTTAGAAACTGTTTTGGCTGAACCTAGCGTTAAACTGCCACCCACCCAGGCAGAACTTCCTTGTGATGATGGTATCCCGATGGAGACACAAAGACATAAATTACAAATGGATATTTTAATTGATACCATTCAGCCTTGGTTAGATCAAAGGGCTGATGGATATGTAGGAGGCAATATGTTTGTCTACTACAGTTTAGCACAATTAAAAAATCAAGATTTTCGCGGTCCAGATTTCTTTGCTGTTTTAGGTGTGCCGAAAACAGAACGTTTATCTTGGGTGGTTTGGGAAGAAGGAAAACCACCAGATGTAGTTATTGAATTACTTTCAGAAACTACAGCTAATAATGATAAAAATGCGAAAAAATTGATTTATCAAAATCAAATGCGGGTATCTGAATATTTTTGGTATGACCCTTTTAATCCAGATGATTTTGCAGGTTTTGATCTCAATAGTGGTGCATACCAACCAATTGCTAAAAATGAAAAAAATCAACTCATTAGTAAAGTTTTAGATTTAGCTTTGGTGCGTTGGCAAGGTAATTATAGAGGTGTTGATGCAACTTGGTTACGCTGGGCAACTTTGGACGGTGAGTTATTTCCCACTGCTCAGGAAATGGCAGTAATTGCCCAACAAAGAGCAGATGAAGTAGAACAAATTGCAGAACACGAAAAACAACGTGCAGAACACGAAAAACAACGTGCAGAACAAGCTGAATTGCAATTAACACAAGTTGCCATCAATTTATTACAGAATGGAATGTCTGTAGAACAAGTGGCACAGTTAATAAATTTGGATATTTTGGAGGTAGAAAAATTAATTAATAAATAGTAATAATTTAGTAGTATTTTAGCAGTGCTAAATGCTTATCTCGCTATCTCGTTCCCAGTCTCTGACTGGGAATGCTCTAAAGATGCTCTGCCTCGATTATTATTAAAGAGCCTTCTAGAATTGATGCCCATACTTTTACCTTTAATTTATTATGTTGTATGCCTAACTCAAAAAGATTTTCTGTAATC
>JBJTUF010000080.1:0-15975 GCA_046080565.1 Cuspidothrix sp.
CTGCAAATCTCTCTGTCTTGAGAGCGATTGCTCTGAATATACTCCGGCGAAATGGTCATGCTTCCATTACGATCGCTCAAAGATTTCTCTCCCATGATATTGACAAACTCCTTCTCCTTATGGAATGAAACAGCCCTGCCACGAATAGGGCAGCTATGGGTGCAGAAAACGCCGATAAATGGGTAAAACCGGAATCTATTGCCCAAGTTATCTGCTTTTTAGCCTCAGAAGCAGCTAAAGATATCCGTGGTGCAGCAATTCCTGTTTATGGTAGTTTGTGAAGTACACACGACTGAGAAAGAGAACGGTTATGAGAGTGATATTTGTTTGTTACTCAGCAGGTATCACCTATCAGTTTAAATTTCTAGATTTGTAGAGATTAAGATCATGGCGCGATCGCATATCTCTTGACGGTTGACTAGTTTGGCTAACTCATGGGGTTCATAGCGTCCTTCCTCAACCTCTGCGGAGGCGCGATCAACTGCTTCTGTATAAGCTTCGGAAATTGCTAGGCGTAATTCATCGGTATTGAGGTATGTTCCGCCAGCTTTACGTCGCTGGTTTTTGGTTTGGATACCGCGTATAGAGTTGCGAATTGATAACTCCCACGATTTCGTGGTGCGATTTTCTGCTTTTTGCTTGATTAGATGTATGAGCAGAATTACTGCATAGCTACGAATGTTGTTGATTTTATCATCTCTGCTCATTTCTTCTAACTCGTCAACAATTGCCAAAGCTCCAGTCATATCACCTTTAAGTAGTAATTCCCTTAATGTCAAAAGTTCTTCCATATCTTTAGTGATGTGAGAATGGGATATATGGTAGTTATAGCATTAGTTACTATATCCATTAAGATAAGAGGCGATCTCAAAGCGCGACCTAGGAATCGCATATCTCTTGACGGTTGACTAGTTTGGCTAACTCATGTGGTTCATAGCGACAATTTCGTCATTTGTTCGCCTTGTGGAAATTATATTCCGAAATAACTGAGTGATCGCTTTCCACACAAATGTTCCAGAATTCAGAAATGGCAAGTGTTTTCGGAGAGTGACAGAAGAGGGTTAAAAGGGGGAGTACCGAGTATTGTTCTTCCCCATGCCAATAATCAATTTGGTTGGGGATAACGGGTTTACGAACTTGGTGTTGGTGCGAAGCCGATTCCTCGGTACACAGGAAAAATCTTCGCAAAAGTGTAAAGTGATATGTAAAATAGAGTTGTGGACATCCTTTTGATATTATGAAAACAGCAGCACCGAAAATGAGTCTTGCACCCGTGTTCTACACACTGGCTCAGGTGCAATTTAACCCAATTGCCCAAATGTCGGATTATGTTGCCCGTTTGCAGGAGCGTCTGCGCCGAAATGGGTTCCCAGACTTCCAAGCCGAAAATCAATTAGAACTCACAATTCGCCGACTAGACGAATCACAACCTGATTTTCAGCCTCAGCAGCATATGCGCTGGAGCTTCATGAATACTCAGCGTACTGAAGGATACCTATTGCTCTCGAATTCCTTGGTTTTCCACACCACTACATACAATACTTTCGCAGATTTCTTGCAGAAGACCATCTTTGGCTTAAACCTGGTTCACGAAATTGTTGATCTGGCTTACATTGAACGGATTGGACTTCGTTATCTTAATGCTGTTGTATTGATCAATAATGACACACTGCAACAATACTTGAATCCATCTCTGCTTGGCTTTTCTGCAAATCTAGAGGGTCGTCTAAGCCATAGCTTTACTGAGACTGTCACAGTTGTTGATGACGGCAATTTAGTTGCTAGAGCGGTTATTACAGATGGGGCGTTAGCTTTGTCACCTGACTTAATTTCGTTACAACTCAAACTACAACCCCGATTCACAGAGATTAATGGTCGGAATGCTGTGTTAGATACTGACTATTTCGTTATTAACCGAAATAGTTTTGATGTTAAAAAAATTGAAGATCAACTTTTGAAGGCGCATGACATCATTACGAATGCTTTCAAGGTTTCAGTAACTGATTACGCTAGAGAAAAATGGGCTTAATAATATGAATACAATATCTAAATCCTATTCCCAGCCTTATTTTAATCCTATGAACAGCGACACTCTTCATGCACCCATCGCATTAGGAGTTCAGCTATCAATTTGGACAGCAGGCACTGGTGGTATCATGACTGCACATAGTACCGCTAAATTACTAAGCAGATTTCACTATCCACGTATACATATTGAACCTAGGTCAAATCATATTGATATGCGATCTGCCCTAGACAGTAGTGCTATGCTATCGCCTGCTGAGAATGTTGCGAACATCCGTGATGTATTTGCTATAAATATGTCTGATCTGGCTTCTATTCTTGGAGTCACTCGTCCTACGGTCTATGCCTGGCTGGCAGGACAAGAGCCAAAGGGAGAAGCAGTAATACGTATTCAGAAATTGTCCCGCGCCGCCGACCAATTTAATAGAGCAAACATAATTCGTCTAGATAAGCTTGTGCATCGTCCGATTTTAAATGGACGTTCTTTGCTCGATATACTCAAGACAGATGAAGATCCTGTAGTAAATTTAGCCACTCTCAAGGCAGTAGCTGATAAAGAAGCACAGACTCGCCGTGAACCTAAAGGCTCTGGCAAAAACCTGAGATCGCTCCACGATGTCTTGAGCGAGTCTTCTGTGGCTGTCTATGAGAGGAGTTAGTACAAGAATGCCTTGGTCACGAAACACTACATGGCGACAGGGTAGCGTACTGGCTCAGAAAGACTTTCAGGCGGTGGACTTGACCGATGTACCTGATGCTCATCTGGCTATAGCAATATCCCACGATTGCGATATCGCTAATGACAATCTGGATGTTGAACCTGCTGTGGAATTCATTTTTGCTTACATTTTGGAGCAGCACAATGGGAACTCCACTCACGGGAAAAATCCGCGCACTCTACACATAGATTACGTACACAATGGACAAACTGTTTGGATTGAACTAATCGCCTCAAAAAGGTTGATCTTGCATAAAGATAGGCTTGATATTGTCCAGCCTGATGAGACTTATAAACTCAATACTCATTCTGGGCAGATTCTTCAGAGTTGGCTGGCTGCTAGATACCGTCGCCATGCTCTACCGAATAGCCTTGTTGATCGGCTTAGAGCCGTTTTTAAACATATTGATGATAAAGGTAAGAAAAATTCTGCTGGAATATTGTCTTTCCGTCTGTCTTATGATCCCGAAGATGAACTTCTTCCTGAAGAACCGTATGAACTCTCGATCAGCATTGTCTATATCATTGATAAGGCTGAATACGGTGAAATGGCTGGTAATATCGCAAATAGCCTCAAGAAAGAATTTCCCAATCTTTTAGAAAAGACAAAGGATAGCGGAACAGTGGACTTACGCAAATGCGAAGCAGTCTCTGAAATGGAATTTACAGTTCGTGATATGCGTGATACAGTTGAGTACCATCTAGAACACTTAAGCTATCGTACTGAGCCTTCGGGACCAGTTATTTAAATAAATTCTAGATTTCCTTGAATAAAACCGATATAATTTGATCTGGAATCTACGGAAAAGTTAAATGATAATATCCATCCGTCATGTACATATTTTTGAATAATAGAAATAATGTTAGCTTGGTAATTGTTGAGTAACATATTCGATTGCTTCTAACTTTTGCAAATAATTAGTTAATTTATTCTTTATTTTAATCTCCCCAGCCCAACTCACATATTCTTCATCTCCTCCTTCCAGGTCTTCCGCTGTCCAATGAGTGAAAAAATGCTCAGATGAGATTTGATATTTTGTTTCAAATTCACTTAACAACTTATTAGTTTTTGCTAGTGAACGCTGTAAACTTTTAATTTCCGATTCAATAGCTGATTGAACTAGGTTTTTTTCGCTTTCAATGTCTGGAGAATCAGATTTAATTTGTATTTGTAACATCAAATTTACCTCCCATAAATTACTAACATTTAAAACCCCCTAATACCCCTTTCCAACCCCTCACATACACCTGCAAGAAAATCTAAATCCAATGTTCCAATAGTATCACTCGGTTTATGATAATGGGGATTTCGCATAAAAGCGGTATCTGTAACCATAATTGCTGGATAACCTTGATCCCAAAACGGTGCATGATCACTTAAACGAGTTTGGGGAACTAACAAACCGCGATTTGGTGCTGGTAACCATTGACTAGATATACCTGCTTTCTCAATACTTTTACTTAAACTAATTAAATCACCGAAAGTCTTTAAATTCCCAATTAAAGCAATAAAATCACCACGATTGGGATAAAAAAACTGTAAAGGAAAAGGGTATTTTTGAGAACCAGGTTTAGTATCTCGATATCCCAACATTTCCAAGGATATCATTAAGCGAAGCGGTTCCTTTTGTTGGTGTAAGTAGGCTGCATAATCAGCGCTACCCAGTAACCCATATTCTTCCATATCAAAAGCCACCAACCGCAAACGATATCTCGCGGGGTTTTTAGCAAAACTTCTGGCAAATTCTAATAAAACCGCCACACCTGTGGCATTATCATCTGCTGCTACAGTACCAGGTACACCGTCATAGTGAGCGCCAATTAAGATGGGCGGTAAATCCCTTTTCTGGTTTGCTGTTGTACCAGGTAAATTTAAAATCAAGTTTTTACAGCTTTTCCCTCTTACTTCAAAGGTGTGGATTTCCACACTCCCGGATTCTCCCAATTGCTGGCGAATGTATTCTTGCACAAAGAAATGTGCCGCACTATCCATATAGGGATTGCGTTCTCTCGCTACTTCCTGAAGATGGTTTTGTAAACGCTGTTTTAAATTCAACTTATTGATGAGAGATTAGTGATTAGTAAATTTCTTGTCTATTCCATATTCCCTGTTACCTGTTACCTGTTCCCTCTCTTGAAATGTTATCCTAGTTTAGCAAAGTAGCAGGTACAGGTTAAGCTAAAATTTCTCTAATTACTGATTGAATGATGACTATTATACTATTGGACGGTTGACCTAATTTAGCGCCAAGCTAAAAGCAATCTCATCCTATCATAATAAATTTATAAAACACGCAACAGGAGACGAGTAACGCATGGGCAAGGTAGTTGGCATTGACTTGGGTACAACCAACTCAGTAGTCGCTGTGATGGAGGGTGGCAAGCCGGTGGTGATTGCCAATGCAGAAGGAATGCGAACAACCCCCTCCGTAGTTGGCTTTAGTAAGGAAGGTGAACGGGTGGTTGGGCAAATGGCCAGACGACAAACTGTACTCAATGCCCAAAATACCTTTTTTGCTGTAAAACGCTTTATTGGGCGCAAATATGGCGAATTAAATCCCGATTCTAAGCGTGTACCTTACACCATTCGTAAAGATGAAATTGGCAATATTAAAGTTGCTTGTCCCCGGT
This sequence comes from Cuspidothrix sp., assembly GCA_046080565.1. GTDB lineage: Bacteria > Cyanobacteriota > Cyanobacteriia > Cyanobacteriales > Nostocaceae > Cuspidothrix. The sequence continues at coordinate 5,375 of JBJTUF010000080.1, forward strand.
TAAATAAGGAATTTGCCCCGGAAGAAATTTCGGCAATGGTGCTGAAGAAATTAGCTGATGATGCTAGTCGTTATTTGGGTGAACCTGTTACTGGTGCGGTGATTACTGTTCCCGCTTATTTTAATGATTCCCAACGCCAAGCTACCCGTGATGCTGGACGAATTGCGGGTTTAGATGTGTTACGGATTCTCAATGAACCGACGGCGGCATCTTTGGCTTACGGATTAGATCGTGGTGATTTAGAGACTATCCTAGTTTTTGACTTGGGTGGCGGAACTTTTGATGTGTCCATTCTGGAAGTAGGTGACGGCGTATTTGAGGTCAAGTCTACCAGTGGAGATACTCAACTGGGTGGTAATGATTTCGACAGAAAAGTAGTTGATTGGTTGGCGGAACAGTTTTTAGAAGCAGAGGGTGTGGATTTAAGACGCGATCGCCAAGCTTTGCAACGGTTAATGGAAGCTGCTGAAAAGGCGAAAATTGAACTTTCTGCTGTTAGCGTCACTGATATTAATTTACCCTTCATTACCGCCACAGAGGATGGCCCAAAACACCTAGAAACTCGGCTGACGCGATCGCAATTTGAAGGTTTATGTGTAGACCTACTAGGTAGAATCAGAACACCAGTTAAACGGGCGTTAAAAGATGCCGGACTGTCTCCTGTAGATATTGAAGAAGTCGTATTAGTTGGTGGTTCTACGAGAATGCCCATGGTAAAACAGCTAGTACAAGATCTAATTGGCATTGAACCTAGTGAAAACGTCAATCCTGATGAAGTTGTAGCCGTTGGTGCAGCTATTCAGGCCAGTGTTCTCGCTGGGGAAATGAAAGATATCCTGCTATTAGATGTCACACCCCTATCTTTCGGTTTAGAAACTATTGGTGGTGTCATGAAAAAACTCATTCCCCGCAATACAACTATCCCCGTCCGTCGTTCTGACATATTTTCTACATCGGAAAATAACCAAAATAGTGTAGAAATCAATGTAGTTCAGGGTGAACGGGACATGGCCGCAGATAACAAGTCTTTGGGACGGTTTAAACTGTATGGTATTCCTCCCGCACCGCGAGGCATTCCCCAAGTGCAAGTATCTTTTGATATTGATGCTAATGGAATTTTACAGGTAACAGCCCTAGATCGGACTACTGGTAGGGAACAAAGTATTACTATTCAAGGTGCTTCTACTTTGAGTGAATCAGAAGTGAATCGGATGATTCAGGATGCTCAAAAATACGCTGATACTGATAGGCAACGGAAAGAACGAGTTGAAAAACGTACCCGTGCTGAAGCATTGATATTACAAGCAGAAAGACAACTACGGGAAGTAGCCTTAGAAATGGGAATGCAATTTGCCCGTAACCGTCGTCAACGCATTGATAATATTTGTCGCAACCTACGAGAAAGTTTACAAGCAAATGAAGACCGTGGTATTGATCAGGCTTACGCTGATTTACAAGATGCTCTGTATGAACTGAATAGAGAAGTCCGTCAGTATTATGCTGAGGATGAAGATGATGATTTATTTGGCGCTATCCGTGACATCTTCGTGGGTGAAAAAGAACCAGAACGGGATGTTTATCGAGATAATTATCGGGAAAGAGACTCATCTAACCGAGATTCTAGTAGAGATTATGGCAGGGAAAGTCGAGACAGTCGTTCTCCCAATTATGAAAGTCGTCCTACCCGTAGTAAACGCCCCAGCTACCAGGATAACTGGGATGATGATGATGATTGGCTCTAAGATAATTTTAGATTTTGGATTTTGGATTTTGGATTAACTGTCTTCGGTCTAAAATCTGATTTTCAATATTGGCAGTGTCAGTAAGAAGCACAACGGACAACTGACCACTGACCACTGACCACTGACAACTAACATTTAAATATATGCAAAATTTGCAAAATTTTCGTGATTATTACGAGATTTTAGGAATTCCTAAAGATGCTTCTAGCGAAGAAATTAAAAAGGTTTATCGCCGTTTAGCTAGACAATATCACCCCGATCTAAATCCAGGAAATAAGGAAGCTGAGGAAAAGTTTAAAACCATCGGTGAGGCTTATGAAATTCTTTCCGATCCTAGTCGGCGATCGCAATATGACCAATTTAGCCGCTATTGGCAACAAAATGGCTTTGGCGGCAATAAACAAACACCTAAGCCTAAAGGTTGGGATACCCGTACTAACGGTCGTTCTAGTCAGGACGTAGACCCTAGCCAATTTAACGACTTTGAAAGTTTTGTTAATCAAGTAATTGGTGTCAGCAACCGTAAAGAACCTAAAAATACTCCCGGAAATACCACCACTAGCGACCCCTTCCGCACTCCTAGAACTAAAGTTGCCTACACTGTCAACACTCCACCCCGTACTACTCGCAGGGATATCGAAGCTAGATTAACCTTACCTTTAGAGAAAGCTTATCAAGGTGGAAATGAAAGAATACGTTTAGAAGATGGGCGATCGCTCGAAGTGACCATGCCACCAGCTATGGTAACAGGACAAACCATCCGTTTGCGAAATCAAGGGATTGGTGGAGGTGATTTATACTTAAAAATAACCGTTGATCCCCATTCATTATTTAAACTTGAAGGTTCTAATATCTTTTGTCAAGTACCTGTAACTCCTTGTGAAGCAACATTAGGCGGACAAGTCGAAGCACCTACTCTTGATGGACCAGTGAAAATGACCATTCCTCCTGGTGTCAGATCCGGGCAAAGATTTCGTCTTGGTAACAAAGGCTACCCAAATGAAAACGGACAACGTGGTGATCAATTAGTAGAAATTCAGATAGTAACTCCCAAAAATATTAGTCCCCAAGAACGGGAACTTTATGAAAAATTGCGAGAAATAGAAACCTTTAAACCTCGCGCTGATTTAATTTAATTGTCAAAATCTGGATTTAAGGATGACCAGAATGATCATAATTTTTGGGTAAATTAACCACATCTTTATTAAATTATTCTACTACGTTAAAGTCAACTTTATCGTAGATATCAGTTAATAAAATTTGACAGGGAACAGAGGCTAAATTTAAACTAGCTTCTGGATCTCCATATTCAGAAAATACCCATTTATTATCACCAATTTTGCAGTATTGCTCAACGTGCATTGAGTATTGGTCAAATAAAATATATTCTTGAAAGGTGGGAATAGTGCGATAAGCAGCAAATTTTTCATCTTTATCATAGCTTTTGGTGGAATTTGATAACACCTCAGCAATCATTAATGGGTTAGTAATAGTGTCTTTTCTTCCTTCCTCAAATACCAAGGGAGTTTGCACAACCATAATATCAGGATAGGTGTGAATGCGTCTGTTAGGAATCCACAGACGTTGATCTGTAACAAATACTTGATAAGGTTGACGTTTGAGAAGAAGATTGAGAGTACCACTGAAATTCAGCGCAATTTGGTTATGATTTGGTGTTCCGCCTGTCATTGGTATAATTAATCCATCAATATATTCGTGGCGTATATCTGAATTTACTTCAAATTCTAGATATTCTTCGGGTGAATAGTAGCGTGTTTCTTGTGCAAGAGTCATAATATTTCCCACCGTAGGAAGGTTAATCTAGAAATGGCTTATCTGTTAGCTTCCACACCCGCCCAGAAATAAATTCCCGGGCTAATAAATAAAGTAAACTAAAGTTTACTAACAAAAATCAGATATTTAGTCATCTAAAGATGACTTTAGCTATGAGACTGGGAATTCATTCCGAAGCGGGACTACGGAATGTTAATACCCAAAGCTGCAAGTTGTTGGTTTATCCAATTTGTGGCTGTGGTTTCGTTATGGTGTATAAAAATAAAATCTATTTGCCTAAACTACATTGTCAGGACGTTCTTTACCCATTGTTATGAATTTTGGCTTTAATATCTGCAAAAAAATCAGTTAGTGATTCTTCATCATATTCAGTGTATTCACCATTTTCTAGTTGCTGAATACCAATGTTAATTTCATTACGATTAAAACAGGCAGGATGCCTGTCCCACAAAGCTGCTAATTTGAGCTTTTGCAGTTCTTCCTCAAGGCTATATAGTTTATCTAACATCTGTTGAAATGCTTGTGCTTCCTGTACCACGACTTCAGCTTTACCATTGACAGTTAGTACAAGAGGGGATTTTGTAGACTTAATTTTTTCTACGTAGTCTTTGGCGTTACGTTTGAAATCCGTAAGAGTTTGGATATTTTGCAGATTAATTCTAGTTTCCATTGCATTTAATTAAGAGCTTTATTTAGTATTTTATCAGATGTTCTCACAGTCGTTTACTACTGTTACCTGCTATACTCAGAGAATTAAATATTGATCCTGATAGCTTGTAAAATGTAATTCTCATCATCATAAGATGTCATGCTGCTATTTCTCTAATAGTCAGCTTCACTACCCAAGGGATTTAAAATAGAAAAACAGAGTTGATCAAAGTAAATCAAAGTCGTGAGTCAAACCGGGACACAACCACAAAGCAGCGAAAACACATATTACTCTTTGCTAGGATTACATCCTTCTGCATCAGTAATTAATATTCGTCGTGCTTATCGAGAATTGAGCAAACTCTATCATCCAGATACGACGGAATTAGCTGCTAATGTGGCTACTGCTCAATTTCAGAAAATTAATGAAGCTTATGCTACTCTGAGTAATCCAGAACGTCGCCTCAGTTATGATTTAAAAATTGGCTATTCCCGTTTTGGTGTCATTCAAACCCCATCTGATTTGAATCATCCTGTGTCACGTTCCCATGATTGGTCAAAATCAGGTTATTTAGATGCTACAGATCGCCCTTTATCTTCTGGAGAAATATTTGTATTATTTGTGTTGGGGTTAACCATTTTTAGTTGTATTCTATTAGCGATCGCTATAGCCATCCTACGTGGGGAAGCAATTAGTTAAACTCAACTTACCCCTTGACCAAACAATCATTTTGAATTTTGAATTTTAAATTGCTTATGCTTCCTGCAAATACTCCCCTATATAGTCATCCTCTACCACAAATTGAACAGTGGCTAAAAAACCAAGGTTGTCAACAAGACGATACCCAACTACACTGTTGGCGAATACAACGATCTAGTTGGGAAGCAGAACTGTGCTTAGATACTGAACAAATCACTGTACGTTATCTCCATGCAGGAGAAAATAGCCAAGATATTCAACGTTCTTTTAAATATTCTCTTAGTCGAGAAGATATTCAAGCAGCAATTTTTGCCGGGCCATAAATCCAGTCCCAGCATCACTTTTGCACCCTAGACCAAGAATTTAAGCTTGGCAACAGTATCTTCAACCCAGAGTAAAATATCTTGATCCTAGAGAGATGGTGTCATCTTGAGTTTTCTCCCAAATATTACAATTGAACATAGCATTTAAATTTTCCCAAACCGTCGTTCCCGTTGTTGGTAGGCACGCAAAGCACTGTGAAATTCTTTTCGATCAAAATCTGGCCAAAGAGTATCAGTGATATAAATTTCCCCATAGGCCATTTGCCAAAGTAAGAAATTTGATAAACGCATTTCTCCACTGGTACGAATTAATAAATCGGGATCTGCCACACCGGCTGTATATAAATGAGCTTCAAAAACTTCCTCAGAGATATCCTCTGGCTGGAGTAAACCTTCTTTTACCTTTTGGGCGATCGCTCGACAAGCTTGTAAAATCTCCTGCCTACCGCCATAATTAGTCGCTATTGTAAACCGGATACTACGATTATCCTTAGTTTGAGCCATAGAACGGGAAATTTCCGTCTGAAGTGCCTGTGGTAAAGCCGATAAATTACCCACAAACTGAATTTGCACATTTTCCTCCACCATTTCCCGGAGTTCTTGTCGTAAAACACGCTGGAATAGATTCATTAAAAACTCCACTTCCTCCTGTGGTCTTTTCCAGTTCTCCGTAGAAAAAGCGTAAGCAGTCAGAGCTTTAATGCCCCAGTCCCTACAGCAGCGCAGCAAATCCTTGAGAGCATCTACACCAGCTTTATGACCCATAATCCGGGGTAAACCTTGGCGTTTTGCCCATCGGCCATTGCCATCCATAATAACGGCAACGTGCTGAGGTAATAATTCTTTGTTTAAATCCAGAGGTAAATCTTGCAATTCAGTTTGTTGTATTTTCATTTTTTATCTTGAGAAGCGGTCGTACCCCTACGGGGAAATAAGTTACGAGTAGCGTGTCGAAGACGGGGTAATCCAGGTAATCGGGAAATTAATTTTAGCAACGGACTACTAAGCTGACGAACTAAACTTAAAAGACCAGGAGCTACAGCTTCCCGTTCTACAGTGGGAGAAAATCGAGCCTCTAAAGACTCTTTGAGCTTTTTAATAGTTAGTGGTCTATATAGAGTTCCACGTTCCGCTAAGGAAATAGAACCTGTTTCTTCAGATACAACAACACAAATACAGTTTTCGACCCTTTCCGTAATTCCCATTGCTGCTCGATGGCGTGTTCCCAACTGGCGGGAAGCTGTACGTCCTGAAAGTGGTAGAATTATACCTGATGATACAATTCGTGAGCCACGAATTAAGGTTGCTCCATCATGTAACAAAGTTTTCGGCTGGAAAATAGTTTGGATCAGTTCCTTAGAAATTTCCGCATTTAGCTTCACTCCTGGAACTGAGAAATCTTGCTCTTCAATTGGCCCAGTGGTTTCTAAAATTAGCAAAGCACCAATACGATTTTTTGATAATTCTTTAACTGCATCAACAATTTCATCAATGACACTATCTGACTTAGGAATTGCACTAGCATTACTGTGAAACAACTGCCAAAATTCACCACGTCCCAATTGTTCCAAAAAACGCCGAAACTCTGATTGGAGTGCAACTGCCATAGCTACAGCACAACCAATCACCAATTTTTCCAGGACAAAGTTTAGCAGTGGTAATCCTAATTTACTACTCAATGCCGAGCCGAGCATTAAAATTATAAATCCTCGCACCATCCATAAGGTGCGACGTTCACTAATAATCACTAGGATCATGTATGTCAGTGCCAGCACCAACATCATATCCAGAGTCCCAAGGAGCAAGGACTGCGACCTATCTCCCAGGTTTATCAGCCATTGCTTCCACCAATCTGTCATGACATCTGGATTCTTATAGTCATTTGTCAGTTGTCAGTTGTCAGTTGTCAGTTGTCAGTTGTGATTTTTTAACCACTGACCGCTGACTACTGACTACGAACTATTTCAGTCTTTCTGGTAAGCAATCTTGTCGAATCAAATCTTGATAGGTTTCCCGTTGCAAAATTAAATTTGCCTCGCCATTGGCCACTACAACTGCTGCTGGTCGAGGCAGACGATTGTAGTTAGAAGCCATACTGTAATTGTATGCACCTGTTCCCATAACGACGAGAATATCATTGGCTTCAGTTTTTGGCAGTTGGGCATTTTTAATCAGAATATCGCCTGATTCGCAATGTTTACCAGCTAATGTAACTGTTTCTGTACAAGGAGCGGACATTTTATTAGCAGCTACCACTCGGTAAACAGATTGGTAGGTGATGGGACGGGGATTATCGGACATTCCCCCATCAATTGCTATGTAGGTGCGAATTTCGGGAATCACTTTAGTTGCGCCAACAGTATAGGCAGTAACGCAAGCTGTAGCAATGAGCGATCGCCCAGGTTCACACAGTAATTTTGGTAAAGGCAGATTTTCTGATACACAAGCTGTTTGTACAACTTCACAAATTGCCTTTGACCATTCCACAATGCTTGGTGGATCATCGGATTCTGTATATCTAATTCCTAAACCACCACCCACATTTAATTCTGTTATAGTTAACCCATGTTTAGCGGCATCCCGTAACCACTGCACCATTACCGCCGCTAAATCTCTATGGGGTTGACGTTCAAAAATTTGTGAACCAATATGAGCGTGTAAACCCACACAGTTTAAACTAGGCTGTTGACTAACAAAAGCAAATACTTCCTGTAAATCATTGGGATCAAAACCAAATTTACTATCTAAATGACCCGTGCGAATATATTCATGGGTATGGCATTCAATTCCTGGTGTTAACCGCAGCATAATCCGAATCGGGAACAGAGAAGAATCTTCTGTTTGCTCTCCTGCTATTTTCACCAAGGTATGTAATTCATGCCAGTTATCAGCAACAATAGTACAACCGGACTGAATTGCCAAAACTAATTCATCACGAGATTTATTATTGCCATGCAAGTAGATTTTATCTGGAGTCATACCCGCACTCAGCGCGGTATAAAGTTCCCCACCGGATACTACATCAATTCCTAAGCCTTCTGAGGCCACAATGGCACAAACTGCTAAACAATTCCAGGCCTTAGAAGCATAAAGTACCTGAGATTCTCCTTTATAGTATTCTTTAAAGGTATCTCGATATTGTCTGCAAGCTGTCCGCAGAGTTTCTTCATCTAAAATATATAAAGGCGAACCAAACTGTTCCACCAGGGTAGTTACATCACACCCACCGATTTCCAGGTTGTCATGATCATTGACTCTAGCTGTCAAGGGTAGGAGTTGTTGGTTTGGAGAAATATCAGCACTGTTGCTGTTTTGTGGCTCTAAATATTGATGGCCAGAAACTTGTACTTCGACGGGTTGAGTCAATACCATAACTAATAAAACTTCTCTTTGTGAAAAATTAAGGACATGAGTATATGTCCTCATTTCCAGTTTACCCTCTCATTGGTAACGGATAATGGGTAATTGATAATTGATAATTAACCTTCCCTAATTCTCCAAAATCGTGATTTCATCAGACTTAAAAATTCAATCTTTAACTAGAGACAATCTCACTGAATTGTTAGAACTGGATAAAGCCTGTTTTAATGGTTTGTGGACTATGGAAGGCTATCTGCGCGAGTTAGAAAGCCCTAATAGTCATTTTTTTGGGTTGTTTTCACCTTTCAATGACTCTGAACTGTTAGGAATGGCTTGCTTTTGGTCAATTTTAGAGGAAGCACACATTACAATTTTGGCAGTTCACCCTGAATATCATGGTCAAGGGTTAGGTAAGGCTTTATTGTATGTGCTATTGCAATCTGCTGTTGATCTGGGTTTAGAAAGAGCTACCCTAGAAGTCCGTGATTCTAACCACGTTGCTATTTCCTTGTATCAAAAGTTTGGTTTCAAAACTGCGGGTAAACGACGGGGCTATTACAAAGATAACAATGAGGATGCTTTAATTCTTTGGCTTTCTGAACTACAGCAGCCACATTTTCTCAAAAATTTTGCCTTCTAGATTTCAACGAACAAAGAACAACTGACTACAACTAATCTTCCACTGATTTCGCTTCTACTTCCACTGCTGTGATATCAATTGTTCCTTCTGGTGCAAACCTCTGAAATTGGTTATTCTTTAAGAATAATTGCTCTCCACAATTGGTACATTGTAGTTGACTGTTATTGACTCCTGTTAATTCATATCCACAGACGGGACATTGGCCAGTGACTAGATTTTTGGCTAACCACCAGCGAAACCCGAAGAATGCAACCACAGGTAAAAATAACAATAACCCGAAAATAATTAATAAAGAATTGACTAACCAACCCAAACCCAAGGAGGCTAATAACCAGGATATTGCTAATAAGGTCAACCAAGGGCGGATATTTTCAAAATTGAATTGTAAGTTTTTAAAGCTCATGTCTCAAATTTGTGCTTCTGACTTTAGGATAGCAAGTTTAGTTCTGGGTGATATACAAGTATGTACTGGAATGAGATACAAAAGTGATCGAAAGAGCCTTACCTCAAAGTCTTTTCCACTCCGTCACCTCTCACTTGCTATATATGCTCAAATTAAGCAAGAGTTGTTGTAACCGCTGTGGGAAAGTGTCTATCCCGAATGCAGCGAGAGTTTGTTCTCTTAGCCATTGTCCATCACAACGCTGATCATTTCCTTGGAGAATTTCTATACAAGCTGTTGCTACTGCATCAGGATCACGATGGGGGACTCTCCAACCCAGTCTACCATCCTGTAAGGGGTCAGCAGAGCCATCATTATCTCCTGATAAGACAGGGATGCCACAGGCCATGGCTTCTAAATAGACAATGCCAAAGCCTTCTTGAGAGGGCATGATATAGGCATCAGCTAGGCGATAATGAAATACTAATTCTTCTGTGGGGACAAATCCAGCAAAAATGACGCGATCGCTCACACCTAAATCTTGTGCTAACTGGGCTAATCTTGGTTGGTCATCACCCCTACCAATAACTAGATATTTTACATCAGGAAATACTTGGAGAATTTGGGGTAATGCCCTAATAGTTACATCTACACCTTTATAAATATCACCAGACCACAGCCGTGTTACTGTCATTAACACTTTGGTATTGTTTAGGCCATACTTATCAAGTAATTCTGGTAATTTAGATCCGGGTGTAAATTTTTGGCCATCAACTGCACAAGGTAACATTTGCATTTGATTAGGATTTATCCCATTAGCACAGCAAGCGCAATCTCGACTATAACGGCTAATTGTCCAAATGCTAGATGATGAAGCTAAAGCTTGTCTTTCTTGACTTTCAAGCGGTTGCCAAACTTCTTTCCCGTAAGTGAGGACAGTATAGGGAATTCCCAATAATTTGCATAAGGTTTTCGTTAAAACAGCTAGTTTAATATGACCACAAAAAACGTG
>JBJTUF010000081.1:0-29435 GCA_046080565.1 Cuspidothrix sp.
GAAGCGATCCCATACGTTGGCGCTTTGGCGCTGTTGTAAGGTGGTGGTCATGTCTTTATGATTGCGTTTGAGTTATGTATGTTTTGGTAGGTGTTTCTACCTCATGAATTTATATTAAGCAAAATGTTTCGTTTTGTAAAGTTATTTAACTAAAGTATTCATGATGACAGTCATTAGTTTTTCTAATGTGTGGAGAAGCACAGAAATCTAGTTTCTGTGCGTTAGGCGGATTAACCGGGAGGCCATGCCATAGGACGACGGCCAAGAATATGTATATGTAGGTGATGGACTGTTTGACCGCCATCAACACCAGTATTCATGACTACTCGATAACCGTTTTCTAGTCCTGCGTCTGCGGCGACTTTTTGGACTGTTAATAATAGATGTCCTAAAAGAGCTTGATCTTCAGGTTCGATGGTAGCTAGACTAACTATGGGTTTTTTGGGAATCACAAGAATGTGAACGGGTGCTTGAGGGTTGACATCTGTAAAGGCCAAGGCTAAATCATCTTCATAAACAATGTTCGCAGGAATTTCTTTACGAATGATTTTGCTGAAAATAGTTTCTGTGTTCTGACTCATGCAGTTTTACCTCATCATCTCCTAGAGATTTTAAGCGATGGTTGGTGTTCCCTCCAGCGCCGGAGGCGATCGCTTTTTTGCACAGAAAAAGTTAAGCTCTAATCAGTGCGTCTATAGTTTTATGGCCAAACCTGCGGATGTCAGTACCAAACGCTTAATTAGTCTTGCACCCAACAACTGGGTAAAATGGGTAACACAAATCCCCAGGGAACACTTAACAGGTAAGGAATACAGGCATTTTGGTTTTCAATCAATATGTTAAATTAATTTTGCTTGGGTACTTATAATTCGGGAAGCATTGCGTTTATTAAAAGCCGATGAACAGTTAAACCAATTAGAAACAGTTCTGGCTTTTTTTGCTACTTTTGTATTAGATAGCGCCTTAGTTCAAGAAATCATGAGGTGGGATATGGCTGTTTTACGCGAATCACCTTGGTATCAGGAAATATTGAGACAAGGGGAAAAACAAGGTGAAGAAAAAGGAGAACAAAAAGGGAAAAGAGAAGAAAGAATTTCAAGTATTGAATTATCTTTAGAAGTGAAATTTGGCAATGAAGGATTAAAATTCATGCCGAAAATTTCTGAAATATCTGATCTTGAAACATTAAAAACAATTCAACGTTCAATTCTCACAGTTGAAAGTTTAGAGCAATTAAGAATTATAATGGACAATCTGTAACCATTAATTACTCAAAAATTGAATTGAGGATCTAGTAATGCGTCAAGATAAATATTGCTCAAATATTACCAGCTTGAAAAATTTGTTGAGCAGTTAAATTCAAATCTGGAAAAGTGGGTGATATGATCTTTTCATCATTCCTAAACTGCGTTACTTGATACTCACCTTCTATGAATAAATGAATAGATATAGTAGATTGTTTAGGACTAACTATATAACGAATACCACCCAAACCTAAATAATCAATAATCCAATATTCAGGAATACCAATTTCTTCATAATCTCGTAATTTAGTTAAGTAGTCATCACGCCAATTTGTACTAACAACTTCAATAATTAAAGGAATAGAAGCAGCTTGAGTTACAGTTGATTGTTTTTGCCAAAGTGGTTCATTGACTAAATTAGTTTTGTTTAATAATAAAATATCTGGAACATAGCCTGATTCACTTTCGGGTGGTTTGACTAATGCTTGTTTAGGAATGGAGTAAGGAAGATTTAATCTATCAAATTCTACAGTTATTTTTCTAGCTGTAAAACCTATGATATCTTCATGTGGTCCTGTTGGTTGTGACATTTCAACAATTACTCCATTATGCAGTTCATAGCGTCCTCCGTCTGGTTTCCAATCAGCAAATTCTGCAAATGTTAGTAGTTTTTGTAAGACTTGAACCATGATTTATATACCTTAACTTTGCTGTTATGGATGAATTTTTCTTGCTAGAAAATAAATTTTAAGGAAAATCAAAAATTTTTCTAAAGGTAATAAACATTCATAAATTAGGAATGTATTTTTTTTATTTCTAATTCCTTGAGAAATTTAAGTATTGCTGTTGATTTAACAATAAATACCATGCGCTCATAAGTCTGGTTAATCATTTTTAACATATTATTATTAAAACGTGGGTGAGATTTAAATTGGCTAGATAAAGTTTTCTTAAAACTAATATAATCAATTGGTTCTATTTTAACATCTTTGGATTCTAGTTTTCCCAAATCAGGATTAACTGTATGGGGATTAAAATTACAAGTAAATAAATTTGCATTAGTTACTATGATTGGGAAATAATAAAAAGGAGCAGTTTTTGTATAAATTGGTTCATTTTTATAGTTTGATAATTCTTGAATTGCTAAACATTCTACTGATTGAATTAATTGAGTAGAAAGTCTCTCTAGCATAGGTTTGTCTTTATCATTATGACCTCTAATAACACAAAAATTACTTTCTTGGCAAAAAGGTTGAACTGATGAATCAATATAACTTATATCAAGAAAGTTGGTGTTCATATCTGTGTTTATAAATGCTTGTAGCAAGGAGCTAATGTATTTTGGATGATTGGCTACATCAGTTGTCAAAAAAACCCAATTAGCATCTTGAGTTCTTTTACATTCAATAACTGCTCTATAATTTGCACGAATACCAGAACTTCCCAGAATTATATCAATAAAGCCTTCATGACCCGTATTGGGTGATCTCCAGAAATGTTCACTAGATAAAACATCCCAACAATGTATATCTGATGACTTATCAATTGCATCTTTTAAATACAGTTGAAATGGAAAACCTGAAGAATTTACTAAATCAAGAAGTTTTTCGTTATCTGACATAAATCAAAATCATGTAGTAAAAAGTTGTATTCCCTCAGTATATCACTTTATTTGAACTCTTGATTCCTAATTTACAAAGAAAATCCAGGTTTAGCCTCCTAATTATCCAAACTAACACCTATCTTGGCATAACATCATCTAAACGTAGTTGCAGCGAAGGTAAAAGAGGAGATTTAATAAACTCACCTAAACGATATTTCTGCTGACTGTAATCTTCACCAATTAATTGACAAACTGTAAATGTCGGTTGTTTTGGTTTACCAATAAAAACCACTCCACCCAAACCACGATAATCAACAATCCAATATTCAGGAATTCCTAATAAAGCGTATTCTTCAACTTTACGTGCATAATCTGTTTCCCAGTTTGTACTCACAACTTCAACAACTAATTTAATTGATTGTCCTAAAGCAATCACTGGTTCATGTTCCCAAAAAGGTTCATGGTGCAGCATCGTTTCATCTAATACTACAATATCAGGACGGCGTGCTGTAGCCGCTTCTGCAAAAGGACGAATCAAACAAGTGCGAGGAATAAACCAGGGAAGTTTTTCTGCTGTTATAGCAATACCTATTTGAGTCGCTATTTTACCACCGACGGCTTCATGTGGTCCAGTTGGTTCCATGTCAATTAATTCTCCATCTGCAAGTTCATAGCGGGGGTTATTAGCATATTGCGAGAGGAATTCTTCAAAGGTTAATGGTTTTATTAATGCTTGAACCATAAGTCACCTAAATCTTTAGCTGCTATTATTTTAGCTTGAAGTTTTTATAATTTTATGATTATTAACATTTGTATTCAGTGATTTCACTCATTGTTAATACACCCCCGGATCTGCTTTGATATTTCTAATGTTTATGAATATATGAAAAATGCTGGCTAGAGTCTGGAGTGCATCTATTGTTGGTATTGACGCCGTAAAAGTCGGTGTGGAAGTTGATGTTTCTGGTGGTTTACCGGGAATTGTGATTTTAGGTTTACCAGATTCCGCGATTCAAGAATCAAAAGAACGGGTCAAAGCAACATTGAAAAATGCGGGTTTTGCTTTTCCCATGCGAAAGATTGTAATTAACCTCACTCCCGCAGATTTAAGGAAAGAAGGCCCAGCTTTTGACTTACCAATTAGTGTGGGAATTTTAGCTGCTTCTGAACAGGTTAACCCGGATTTATTAGGGGATTTTTTATTTTTAGGTGAAGTTTCTTTAGATGGCAGTTTGCGTCCTGTTGCTGGTGTTCTTCCTATTGCTGCAACTGCTGAAAAAATGGGAATTTCTGGTTTAGTTGTTCCTGCTGATAATGCTCAAGAAGCTGCGGTGGTTGAAGGTTTAAATGTTTATAGTTGTCATAATATTTCTGATGTGGTGGATTTATTAAATAATCCTGGAAAATATAAACCTGTTAAATTAAATAAAACACCAGAAAGTTTATTAGGAGTATCTTTACATTTAGCAGATTTACAAGATGTTAAAGGACAATCTCATGCGCGTCGAGCTTTAGAAATTGCTGCTGCGGGAGGACATAATCTTATTTTCGTCGGACCTCCTGGAAGTGGTAAAACAATGTTAGCAAGACGTTTACCGGGAATTTTACCACCATTAGAATTTTCGGAATCTTTAGAAGTTACTCGTATTCATTCTGTTGCTGGTTTATTAAAAAATCGCGGTTCATTAGTTAGAGAAAGACCTTTTCGTAGTCCCCATCATTCCGCATCGGGTCCATCTTTAGTTGGTGGTGGTAGTCTTCCCCGTCCTGGTGAAATTTCATTATCCCATCGAGGTATACTTTTTCTTGATGAATTAACAGAGTTTAAAAGAGATGTTTTAGAATTTTTACGACAACCTTTAGAAGATGGTTATGTGACGATTTCTCGTACTCGTCAATCTGTTGTTTTTCCCGCACAATTTACATTAGTAGCCAGTACAAATCCCTGTCCTTGTGGTTATTATGGTGATACAATTCAAGCTTGTACTTGTTCACCTAGACAAAGAGAACAATATTGGGCTAAATTATCAGGACCGTTGATGGATAGAATTGATTTACAAGTAGCAGTAAATCGGTTGAAACCAGAGGAAATTACCCAAACTGCAACAACAGGAGAACCATCAAAATCTGTGCGGGAAAGGGTACAAAAAGCGCGGGATATTGCTACAAATCGTTTTAAACTAGAAACCAATTTGCGTTGCAATGCTCAAATGCAAAGTCGTCATTTACAAAAATGGTGTCATTTAGATGATGCAAGTCGCAATTTATTAGAAACTGCAATTAGAAAATTAGGATTATCTGCAAGAGCGAGTGATCGCATTCTCAAGGTATCACGAACTATAGCAGATTTAGCTGGAGATGAAAATCTCAAACCCCAGCACGTCGCAGAAGCAATTCAATATCGAACAATTGATAGAATGCAGTAATTGAATTGGTGGTTGTAAAAAATCTTTACTTTACCTGTATTTACCTAACATCTTAAGGCAAATTATATATGTAGCCAATCTGGTGCTTTAGGAATAAATTGCTCATTTAATGTAGCACATAGCCCAAAATTGGCAGCAATTAACATTTGTGGTTGAATAACTCCACTGATTTCTAAACTTTCACATAAAGCTCCTGGTAATAGTGGTTGTCCTGTATTATCTATTGGTTCATCCTCTAACTGAAAATCATCGGGTAAGACTTCCCAAGAGATTACCAGTCAAGTCTGTGATTTGGTTTCACTGATTAGGGTTGCCATAAAAGCTACCTTTGGTTCATTTATATTTATTGTATCATCTGAAGTTGATATATCTTAATAATACCAGGGGTAATTGATAAATTGCCCCTATACTAAATCAAGGCTTTTGCAGTTACAAATCAGTTATCTAAAAACTCTCCTAAACTTGGCACTTTTACCCAACTCCCTGTTTGATTGGATTTATGGGATAAATCCATTAATAACTGTGAATAAACCCCTTCTTTTAAAGACGGTGTAATTTGTTGATGATTAGTAATTCCTTTTACCCATTCATCCACAACTCGCAGAAAAGTACAAATTCGCCCATCACTATAATGTTGAGGAAATAATAATTGGGGAGGAATTTCTATTTCTTTTAAAGTTTCACCAGGTCGAGAACCCCAAATCTGAAAACCATGAATATAATCTTTTTGATTATCACTCCCTAAAACTAATGTTCCCTGATCTCCATACACTTCGATCCAGTGTGTTCTTTTAGCATGAACAACCGCACTAATAGAAACTTGGCAAGGTGTACCATTGACTAATTCTAGAGATAATAAACAAGTATCATCACTATCAACTGCTTGTAATTCTCCTGTTGCTGTATTAACTCTTTCAGAAATAGCGGTAATTAAATGAGCGTTTAATTTACCAATTGGACCAAATAACCAATTAATATAATCAAAAGCATGAGAACCCAAAGAACCTAAAGCACCTCCACCTTGTACTTGAGTAGAATACCAATTCCATGGACGGGAAGTATCAGCGCGAGATGAACCCAACCAATCAATTTTAATTAAGCGAATATTGCCAACATAATTTGTAGATAAAAGTTGTGAAAAATATTGCCATGCAGGAACAAAACGAAATTCAAAA
This sequence comes from Cuspidothrix sp., assembly GCA_046080565.1. Taxonomy (GTDB): domain Bacteria; phylum Cyanobacteriota; class Cyanobacteriia; order Cyanobacteriales; family Nostocaceae; genus Cuspidothrix. The sequence goes on from JBJTUF010000081.1 coordinate 6,449, forward strand.
TCAACAGTGGCAATTACATCTTGATTTTTTGCCAAATGATATAATTCTTTAGCTTCATTGACATTTAATGTCATGGGTTTTTCTAACAATAAATGCTTCCCAGCTTGCAAAACTTGTTTAGCCATTTCATAATGCAAAAATGGTGGTGTAGAAATACTAACAGCTTGTACCGCCGGTAAAGCCAAAATTTCTGCTAAATTATCCCCTGGATATGGAATATCATAAGTTGTGGCTATGGTTTTAGCTTTATTAATATCTCGATGATAAACAGCGACAACTTGCGTTTGATGATGCGTTGCAAATGCGGGAATATGAACCTTTTGACCAAATCCCGTTCCAACAACTGCTACCCCTATCATGTTTAGTTTTGTTTACTTTTTGCTAAATTTGCTCAATCATCATTGTAACAATGAATAGGACAAAATTAAAGGGAAATGAAATCACCAAAAATACTACCCATTTTTCTGGGATTTGATTATGCTAGAAAATGACGGGAATCAACGGTCAGTAAATCATCAGCAGGTGCTAGATGCTGCAAGCAGGAGAAATCTTACAAGAACGTTATCAAGTTGAACATCAACTAGGTAACAACGGTATTCGTCAAACTTGGTTAGCAAAGGATTTACAAGCCACACAAGAAGATAATAGCTTCGTGGTGGTGAAACTTTTGGCTTTTGGTGGTGCTGTACAATGGGATGATCTAAAACTCTTTGAACGAGAAGGACAAATTCTTAAGCAGCTAAATCATCCCCGTATTCCCCAGTATATTGATTATTTTTGTATTGATGATCGTCATCTTTGGTTTGGTTTAGTCCAAGAATATATCCCTGGTGCATCACTCAAAGAAAAACTTCTAGCTGGACAAAGATTTACAGAAAAACAAACCCAGAAAATTGCTTTTCAGATATTAAAAATTCTCATTTATCTCCATGAGTTAAATCCTGGTGTGTTACATCGAGATATTAAACCGAGTAACATAATTTGGGGTGAGGATAATCAAATTTATTTAGTTGATTTTGGTGCAGTTCAAGATAAAGCTGCTAAAGAAGGTGCAACTTTTACTGTTGTTGGCACTTATGGTTATGCACCTATGGAACAGTTTGGCGGTAGGGCTGTTCCTGCATCAGATTTATATGCTTTGGGAGCTACTTTAATTTATTTATTAACTGGACTTCCACCAGCAGATTTACCACAAAAAGATTTACGGATTCAATTTGCAGATAGAGTTAGTTTAAGTAATCATTTTGTTAAATGGTTACAAAAGCTGATCGAACCTTCCCTAGAAAACCGGTTTACCCACGCCCGTGAATGTTTAGATATTCTTGCATCCCGTGAAGGTTTGGTATCTATTCCAGAAAATCAATCTTTAAAAACAAAGCAATTTATCAATAATTCTGGTTGTGGGATTTTAAATATTAACGAGGAAGTACCAGAGGAAATTATTGGTTGGAATTGGGGCGCATTTTTAGTTCCCTGGTTATGGATGTGGCCTAATTATATTTTTTTAGGATTACTTTGTTTCATACCTATTTTGGGTTGGGGAATGGCTTTTATCCTTGGCTCAAAAGGCAATGAATGGGCTTGGAAAAGTAGAAAATGGTACTGTATTGATCATTTCCAGGATACCCAAAGAAACTGGGCGATTATTGGTGTTTTGGTTGGTATACCGATTAACTTAGTATATTTATCTAATCTTGTATCATTTATTTCCAGTATTGGGCGGTAATATCAAGTCCGGATAATCACTAAAGAAAGATCAAATTAAAAGCGATCGCTTACAGCACTGCCAAAGGCGATCGCTATTAAGTTCACAAAAACAAAATCCTCGGAAATCTAGATAGAAACTGATGCAGGAAAACTACTGTTATTACCCAGTACACCAGCACAGTATGGACTAAATCAACCAACAATTAAAAATCCCTAAAGACCTTGTTTAGTCTGCTTTTTTAATTTTTAATTTTTCGATGTTTCATTTACACGGATAATTTTTGCTCCTAGTTGCTGTAACTTCATATCTAGGCGATCATAGCCCCTATCTAAGTGTTGTAATCCTTGAACTGTAGTTGTTCCCGACGCTGCCAATCCTGCCATAACTAAAGCTGCGGAAGCTCGTAGGTCTGTACCTATCACTGGCGCACCTGACAAAGAGGGAACTCCCCGAACAAAAGCAGTATTACCTTTTACGCGGATATCCGCCCCCAAGCGATTCAACTCAGAAGCATGACGCAAGCGATTTTCAAACACTGATTCATTAATGATACTGTCACCTTCTGCCAAGGTTAGCAAAGCCATAAAAGGAGCTTGCATATCCGTAGGAAAACCGGGATGGGGCAAAGTATCAATATTGATCGCCTTGAGAGTTTTGGCTGGCAAAATGCGTAAACCGTTTTTTCCTTCCTCAACAATTGATAAACCAATCTCTTGTAGCTTGGCAATGAGTGGGGTTAAATGATCCGGTACAACTGGGGATAAAAGCAGTTCAGAACGAGTAATTGCTCCAGCGATTAAAAATGTTCCTGCTTCAATGCGATCAGGAATGATACTATAATCAGTAGAGTGTAGCTGGGGAACACCAACTATGGTAATTGTACTTGTTCCTGCACCATGGATTTTTGCCCCCATAGAGTTACAAAAGTTGGCTAAATCCATAACTTCTGGCTCTCTAGCAGCATTTTCAATGATAGTTTCCCCATCTGCTAGGGTAGCAGCCATCATTAAAGTTTCAGTTGCTCCTACACTAGGAGTATCTAAATAAATTTTCGCCCCTCTTAGCCTGCCATGATTTCCGGGAACATGAGCATTGCAAATACCATGTTCAATTTGCACCTCTGCACCCATAGCTTGCAGTCCTCTGACGTGCAAATCTACTGGTCTAGCACCAATGGCACAACCTCCTGGTAAGGGCATTTGTGCTACTCCCAGTCGTGCCAAAATCGGGCCAATGGCAAAGAAACTGGCTCTAAGTTGGGTAACAAGTTCATAGGGGGCTTTAGATGTGGTAATTTCCCGTGCATTGATATCTAAAATATCACCATTTCGGTTTAAACGTAATCCTAAAGCTGATAAAACTTGCCCCATTCGTTCTACATCCGCTAATAAGGGAACATTACGAATACGACAATCGCCGGAACAGAGGAAAGCTCCAGCCATGATCACCAGTGCGGAATTTTTAGCCCCGCTAATTTCTACATGACCTTCCAAACGATGCCCACCATAGATTTGCAAGACTGAGGAGTCTGCTTCTAGTGAAGACTTGGCATCTGGTAAGCTGCTAGAAGAATTAATAAGCCTACCTCCAAAAGTACGTAATTATAAAGGTTTGATGTTTTTTTGATTTGACATTGACAAACCCATTAGCTCGAAGCTATGAGATTTTGACAAATAACAAATACGATAAAATCGTTAGATTCTATCATGTAGTATGTCAGCTTAACGGCAAAAATCACGATTCAGTAAATGGGAGAAAATTTTTACTCTTGCTACTAGGATCGGGCAGGAGGTATAAGTGAGCAGAAACAAGGGTTTTAGCTCTATTTACTTTTCTTTACACAGTTTGATTTTATTTTGCTCACCTGCTTAAATCCAAAATCAAAATTGATTGACAAATCGAAATTTTTCAGGAATAATAAGCTGTGAATAAAATTCAATTCCTGCGGAACTGGCGGAATTGGCAGACGCGCTAGATTCAGGTTCTAGTGCCGCAAGGCTTCCGGGTTCAAGTCCCGGGTTCCGCATCTCAATTTTGGGTTAATCGCAAATTTTCCATAGCCTTTCCGCCGAGCCGTAAGGCTTGAGGGCAGGAGGCAAAAGGGAAAGTTTGATGAGAAAAAAGTCTTTTAGCCTAGACTATTTGGGTTTAAGTCTCCCGCAACAATCTTTTGATTTGGCGGTCTTCAATTAGAGGTGGGTTTGAACTACTCTCTGATTAACCTTCTGCCTTTCAACTCCTGCCTCCTTCAATCTAAATGTTGTGTTAACAAGTTTACAAAATTCTTTAGTTAAACAAATCCGTAAGTTGCACTCCACTAAGGAGAGAAATAAGCAACAAATATTATTATTGGAAGGAACACATTTGTTAGAGGAGGCTTGTGCTGTTGGCTATCCTCTAGAAGCGGTATGTTGTACTATGCAATGGTATGAGACACACCCTCAATTGTGGGAAGTTATTTGTGATCATTGCGAATTGACAAGTCAGCGCTTGCACTATCGCACTGAATTAGTTAGCCCTGAAGTTTTAGCTTCCATGGCTACCACTGTTAATCCTGATGGGATAGTGGCGATTGCCCCTAGAAATGCACAACCAAGTCAACTTCCTTTTACTGGCTTAGTTCTGGCTTTAGAAACGGTTCAAGATCCTGGTAACTTAGGAACTATGATTCGTACCGCCGCCGCCGCAGGTGCATCTGGTTTATGGGTGAGTGAAGATAGTGTAGACTTAGATCATCCCAAAGTTTTACGGGCTTCTGCTGGTCAATGGTTTCGTGTTAATAAGGCTGTTAGTGAAGATCTAAAAGCCACCGTTAAACAATGCCAGCAAGCTGGAATGCAGGTAGTAGCTACCTTACCCAGTGCCGATTTAACTTATTGGCAGGTGGATTGGCGTAAATCTAGTTTAATATTATTAGGTAATGAAGGGGCTGGATTATCAGCAGATTTAGCCGCCTTGGCCGATATCCAAGTAAAAATTCCCCTTAGTCCTGGAGTAGAATCCTTAAATGTGGGAATTACTGCGGCTTTGATGTTGTATGAAGCCCAAAGACAAAAAAGTTGATGGAGTTAAGTAAGTGAACATAAAAAATTCAAGGTCTGTAAAGAAAAGTAAAATCTCTCAAAACCTTTTCACTCTTGCCTCTTGCCTTTTGCCTTCCCATAAGGACAATTTTCAATGCTAACCTATTTATCTGCTTAAATTGTAGTTAGAAATTTTTACGGCTATTTGTTTTTTGTTGTAAATACTGTTCAATGTCAGCAACCGCATCCTCCCAAGCATCTAAATCGCTAATATCAGTATGTTTACTAATAACATCATGGATAGAGGTATTATTATTTGATTCTGTAGTTAGTTTATCATCAGGTTGAATAATATCTTCTAACTGATTTAGGGATTACTGAAAGTCTTGATCAGCCAAATTGCGTTGACTGTGCTGAATAGTTTTCATAACCTTTTCAGGAGAACGATGATTTGAGGGAGATGATTGTGAATAGTCGTTATTCATCCAAGTAACATCAGATATTCAATACTATTGTTATATATATTTGCTACCAACAATGAGTTCTGTATCAATTTTACACATTTAGAGGCAAGATTGCCAAATTCTCAGATATGAATAAATTGATGACACAAGGGTTAGCTTGCTTAGGTGGAGCTATCATGGTTGTAAATTTGGTAGGTTGTAACCTATTTACTCCTTCTGGTGATCTGGTGGAACGGGTTAGTGATGGAGATACATTGGTATTGAAAACTGTGGATGGAGAAAAAATAACTGTGCGTTTTGCTTGTGTTGATGCTCCAGAAATACCTCATTCTCAGAAAGAAAAGAATAGTAAAACTACTCAAGATATAAATCAGTTTGCTTGGGGAATGCAAGCACAAAGACGGATAGAGAAATTAATCAAAGAAGCAGATAACCGTGTGAAGTTGAATATTACAGATAGCGATCGCTATGGCAGAAAAGTGGCTGAAGTTCGTTTAGCAAATGGGACATTTTTACAACAAATCTTATTACAAGAAGGACTAGCTAAAGTCTATCGTCCTTATTTAAACAAATGTCCTAGTAAGGATATATTACAACAAACCGAAGCCCAGGCAAAACAGCAAAAACTAGGCATTTGGGGCGATAGGAAATTTGTTGATCCTTGGGATTATAGGAAAACTAAGAAACGGATAAATGTTGAGGCTTGAGGGTTGCCTGAGAAAAAACTTGTTTAAAACTCCCTAATTCTTACAGAAAGGTGTAAGATGAGGGATACTGTCTTTAACTAGATTAGGGAATTCATGGCGAAAAAGAGTATGATTGAGCGCGAGAAGAAACGCGCTAAGTTGGTAGAAAAGTATGCTGCAAAGCGTGAGACACTGCTAGAAGAATTCAGAACAGCAGAATCTCCCTTGAAGAAACTAGAAATTCACCGCAAAATTCAACAATTACCCCGCAACAGTGCGCCAACTCGCAAACAAAACCGTTGCTGGTTAACTGGTCGTCCTAGAGGTGTATATCGTGATTTCGGGCTGTCTCGGAACGTGATCCGGGAATGGGCCCATGAAGGTCTGTTACCAGGTGTTGTTAAGTCTAGCTGGTAGTTCAGTTGTCAGTTGTCAATGGTCAGTAGATGAAGGCAAGAGGCAAAAGGCAAGAGGCAAGAGGCAAGAGGCAAGAGGCAAGAAAAAGATAAATATTACCTCTATTCCCTATTCCCTATTCCCTATTCCCTATTCCCCGTTACTAATGACCAATGACCAATAACATAAGATATTATTGACCACAACAACGATCAATTCCTAAGCTGTCTAAGAGTAGATCGCTAACGGCGTTGGCGATCGCAAACTCTCCAAAAAAGCTTTTAGAAAAATCAAATGACTGCATCTCTGTGATAATGGCAATTACCAGAGAGCCTAAGTCATTTTCTCCCTCCATACGTTGACGGACAAAAATCTGTGATGCGCGTTCAGCTATATTTTGATTAATGGCTTCGGGAATAAACTCTTCATCAAGCCAGGTTAATAAATTTTTTTGCAACCATTCTCCTTCTTGTTCGGGATTTTCGGAAGGGGGGAGGGTAATTGGTGGAATTGTGGGAGTCATGATTGTATATCTTATATAGAATTTGTTTGCCAAGATAATCTCAGAAGTAAATTTAAAGAATGCTGTTAGCGTTCTATAGTTTTCATCCGAGGATGTTTGTGTGATTCACTCAACTATGGAATATGATGTTGCTGCTATTATTCGGGGTTATGCCCAAGGTTATTTTCTCATGGCGGATGACAGTAATAACCTGGGATGGTATGGAAGTAATGAACGGACTTTAATTCCCTTGGATGAACGCTTTCGCTATCCTAAATCATTACAGCGAGTCCTGAACCAAGAACAATTCTCTGTAGCCATTAATCGGGACTTTTTGGGTGTAGTTGCTGGTTGTGCTAACCGAGAAACTACTTGGATTTCTCCACAATTAGAAAAGATTTATTCGTTACTTTACCAAACTGGTTACGCCTATAGCTTTGAAACTTGGCAAGGTGACAAACTCGCAGGGGGGATTTTAGGAATTGTGATTGGGGGTGCTTTCATTGGTGAATCTATGTTTTTCAATATTTCGGAAGGTTCTAAGGTGGCAATGGTAAAACTGGTAGAAAGATTGCGGGAAAGAAACTTTTTATTCTTTGATGCCCAAATGATGAATCCTCATTTAGCTAGATTTGGAGCTTATTATGTCAGTGATAAAGAATATCAAGCTTTACTAAAAGAGGCTTTACCACTTCATTGTAATTTTATTTAGTCAGTTGTCAGTTGTCCGTTGTCCGTTGTCCGTTGTGCGGGGCAACCACGGGGGGATTGCCCCTACTGCGTCCTATTTTGCAAATTTGCGGACGGCGAATAAACTACCCATTAATCCTACTGTTGCGCCAAAAGTGAGGAGAATGAGGGGTAAGAGGACAGTTTGATAAATAGAGAGTTGTAATCCGTGTTGGAGAAATTGGATAAAATCGGGTTGGTTGATTAGTAAACGGTTGAGAAATTGCTGGGTGAGAGAAATGAAACTCCAAGCGATCGCTCCACCGAATAACCCAAAGGAAATTCCCTGTAAGATAAATGGTAGATAAATCCAAGCGGTTGTTGCTCCCACTAATTGCATAATTTCGATTTCTTGACGACGCGCCATGACAATTAAACGGATAGTTGTTGTGATCACAGCGATCGCTGTTAAAGTTAGAATAATCGTCATCGTTAAAGTAATCCAGTCTAAACCTCGATGCAATTGGGCAACCCGTTTTACAGCTTCATCAACATATTGCACCACATCCACCCCCGGCAGTTTTGCTAACTCCGTCGCTAAATTTTGCACCACTTGGGGATTAATAGCTTTTACTTTCATTTCATCAACCAGGGGATTACCTCCTAACTGTTGAGTAGCACCATCAATATCAGTTAAACCCAATTCCTGAACTAACTTTTTCCAAGCTTTCTCTTTAGGAATTACTTCCACCCCAGTCACTTCTGGCATTTTGGACATCAGTGGTTCAAGACTAAAAGGTTGTATACCTGGTTCTAAATAAACAGATAATTCTAACTGACTGCCAAATTGATTTAACAGAGTTTCTACTTGCCAAGAAACTTGGACACTTAACCCAAACAGAAACAGTAATACTGTCACGGTACTAATAGCAGCCCAATTCATCCAGCCTCCCCGTTTTAATCCCAGGAAGGTTTCTTTTAAGAGATAATCTAATTTTGTTAAATATTTAAACATAATTGTTGATGGTTAACTGTTGACTGATGACTGGTGTAAGGGGCAACCACGGGGGGTTTGCCCCTACTGTTCCCTGTTCCCTGTTCCCTGTTCCCTGATAACGATAGAATCAGATTAGATTATTTACTATTAAGCCATCAAGAACCATGCCCTCTGATATTGCTGTCGAGAAGAAAAAGTTAAAAAATCCACCTTTGCAACTTCACTACTTAGGCGATCGCGTTTTGCGTCAACCGGCAAAGCGTGTAACTAAAATAGATGACGAACTCCGCCAATTAGTACGGGAAATGCTGCAAACTATGTATAGCTCAGATGGCATTGGTTTGGCTGCTCCCCAAGTTGGTATTCATAAGCAACTGATTGTTATTGACTGCAAACCCGATGAACCCAATCATCCCCCACTGGTACTGATTAACCCTGTGATCAAACAGGTTAGCAGTAAGCTTTGTGTGGCTCAGGAAGGGTGTTTGAGTATTCCCAATGTATATTTAGATGTTAAACGTCCAGAAGTGGTAACAATCGCCTATAAAGACGAGTATGGTCGCCCCCAAACATTAAAAGCTGATGATTTACTAGGTCGTTGTATTCTCCACGAAATGGATCATCTCAATGGTGTGGTATTTGTAGATCGTGTAGAAAATTCCTTGACTTTAACCCAGGAGCTATCTAAAAATGGCTTCTCGTATCAAGCAGTCAAACCAGTAGCATAGGGTGGTCTAGTAGTGTATTTAACTCCAAAAAGCGGTTTATTTTTAGGTGGTGCTTGTGTAGCGGCGATCGCCGCAGTCGGTTCAATTTTTGAACTTAGCTACGGAGAACCAGATTTTGGTGTCCAAACCACCGCCATTATCCTAGCCTTGAGCATTCCTCTCACCGCATTATTTTTTATTGCCGCAGTGAGGGACGCACGGGCTAATATGAAATAAGCATCAGGTATATGAAAAAGGTAAGAGGATGAATGAGGAATGCACACTTCACCCTTTTACCTTTTATTTTTTACTCGGTAATGGCACACCATCAATGAAAATCACAACAAATTGCTTGATTAGGTTAAAAATTGGAAAAACACTCCTCAACTACGCTATAATGAAGAGTCTCTACACTTACAATAATAAATAATTATGAAAAAAATAGAAATAGAACTAGATCAAGAAACTTATGACAAAATACAACAATTAACGCAGACTAATCATTGTCAAATCTCAGACTTAATTAAAGCCATGATTGAGCAACTGACTCAACCAGAAATTCTCAACGATTCATTTATTGGCAAATGGTCAGATGATGCAGAATTAGTTGATCAACTGATTGAGGATATTTTAAAACATCGAACCTAAAAAATGCTAAATTAACAGTGAAAAATAAAACGTTAATTGATACAGATATTTTGTCAGAAATTCGCAAAGGTAAAAATCCCCAAGTAATAGCTAAAGCCATTGCTTATAAAGCTATTTTTAAAAATTATACAATATCTGTAATTACAGTCTCAGAAGTTATCAAAGGATGGAGAAAATTAAACCGCAATGATCGGATTCAGGAATTTTTAATAGATTTACCACAAATGGAAATCTTATCTTTAGAACAAAAAAGTGCTGAATTATCTGGATTAATTTATGCCGATTTAGAAAAAAACGGACAAACTATAGGATTAGCAGATGTATTAATTGCTGCAATTGCTATAGAAAATAATTTAATTTTAGTAACAGGAAATACTAAACACTATCAAAAGATTCAATCATTAGGTTATCCTTTGCAATTAGATAATTGGAGAGACTGATTTACGATGACTTAAATTCTGCCATATAAAATTATGCTACCAACTTCTACCCAAATACTCCGACTTTCGCAAGGACATCTAAACTTACTCGCAACTTGTCCGCGTAAATTCCAGCATAGCTATTTAGAACAACTCAATACACCCCTAGATCCTAAACACGAAGAATATCAAATTTTAGGTAGTCGGTTTCACTTATTAATGCAGCAGCGAGAAATGGGTTTACCCATTGATAATTTACTACAGGCAGATCCGCAATTGCAAAATTTGATGAATAATTTTCACAAAATTGCCCCAGAAATATTTATCAATAATATTGAAAATCTAACCTTTCGTGAAAGTGAACATTATCGAACTTTGCAAATAGGAGATTATCTAATTACTGTCATTTATGATTTATTAATTGCTGATGAAAATCAAGCCCAAATTCTCGATTGGAAAACCTATCCTCAACCACCCAAACGGGAAAAATTAGCTCAAAATTGGCAAACACGGTTATATATGTATGTTTTAGGAGAAACTAGCCAATACTTATTAGAAAATATTTCCATGACCTATTGGTTTGTGCAATCAAAAGAGCAAACAAAAAATATTAAATTTACTTATAATCAAGCACAACATCAAAAAACACAACATGACTTAAATCAACTATTAAATAATCTCAGCCAATGGATCAAAGATTATCAACACCAGATACCATTACCCCAAATTACTGAATCTCAGAAAATTTGTGAATCTTGTCAATATGCTGTTCGGTGTCATCGTCAAAAAATAACAGAAATACAAGCAGATATTAACCAACAATTTCCTAACTTAGAAAATATCGCTGAAGTATCACTTTAAATTCAACCTTGTATTTCTTGATATCATTCCCAGTCTAATAAAGTAGAAAATTATCTGCGTTTATCTGCGTTCAATTATTACTGGTTGTTTAATATGGAATGGATTTTAACAGCAACAGAAAACCCTCCAAATTGGTTTATCGAATTAGTACAACAATATGCACCCGCAGCAGGTGGTAATTTTGCGGCTCAACTATTCTGGCAAAGAGGAATTAAAGAACCGGAACAATTAGCCGCTTTTATTAATTACCAAACCTATCAACCTATAGATCCTTTTGCATTTGGAGAGGAAATAAATTTAGCGGTAGAAAGGTTAATAAAAGCCGGGAAAACGGGAGAAAAAATTGCCATTTGGGGAGACTTTGATGCAGATGGTATTACCTCGACTGCTGTATTATGGGATGGGTTGGGAGAATTTTTTCCCCAACATCATCAGTTAAGTTATTATATTCCCAATCGCTTAACAGAATCTCACGGTTTAAATAAACCAGGAATTGATAATTTAGCAGCCCAAGGTTGTAAGTTAATTGTGACTTGTGATACTGGCAGTACAAATATTGCAGAGATTATTTATGCCCAAAATTTAGGCATAGATGTTATTGTTACTGATCATCATACATTACCACCAGAACGTCCTCCAGTAGTGGCGATTATTAACCCACGTTATTTACCAAAAGAACATCCTTTGTATCATCTTTCTGGTGTCGCGGTTGCTTATAAATTAGTGGAAGCATTATATATAAGTTTGCCAGATATTCCCGAACATCCATTAACAGATTTATTAGATTTAGTAGCAGTGGGATTGATTGCCGATTTGGTACAATTAAGTGGTGATTGTCGGTATTTAGCGCAGTTAGGAATTCAACAATTACATACAGATTATAAAAAACCACCCACAGAAAGAAGAAGGCCAGGTGTGGGTAAATTATTGGAATTATGCCAGAAAAGTGGCGATCGCCCCACAGATATTTCCTTTGGTTTGGGGCCTCGAATTAATGCTGTTAGTCGCATTCATGGTGACGCTAGTTTCTGCGTGGAATTATTAACCAGTAGAGATATACAACACTGTCAACAACTTGCAGAAGAAACAGAATTAGCTAATTCCCGTCGGAAGTCTTTACAAAAAGATGTGCAAACCCAAGTTAATAAAAAACTCAGTCAATTAGACTTATCAACTACTAGCGTTATTGTCTTGGAAGATCCCCAATGGGCGGGTGGTGTTTTGGGTCTGGTTGCTGGACAAATTGCCCAGGAAACCGGGCGACCCACAATTTTGTTAAGTACAGAAAAAAAGGAAAATGGGACAGATTCTAGCCTATCTCTAGCGCGAGGGTCGGCACGTTCTATAAATTCTGTTGATTTATATCAATTAGTTCAAGAACAAGCCCATTTATTGCATCGTTTTGGCGGACATCCCTTTGCGGCGGGTTTGAGTTTATTAGTAGAAAATATTCCTTTATTCACTACTGCAATTAATCAAAAATTACGTCAATCTTTAGGAGGAATTAATCTCACTCCCACTGTACAAGCTGATTTAGTAGTGACAGTAGCAGATTTAGGCAAAGATTTATTTTTAGAACTGAAACTTTTAGAACCCTGTGGTATGGGAAATCCTATTCCCAAATTATTAATTAAAAATTGTTGGTTTGAAAATACTTGGCATCGTAAATCAGAAGATTTAAAAGGTAAACAAGTTCAATATATTAAAACTGATTTTGATATTCGTGATGATTCTACTAAAAATCCTTTTCCAGGGCTTTGGTGGGGACATTATAAGGAAGAATTACCTTTAGGTAGATGTGATTGTATTGCCGAAATTGATCTTAATAGTTTTAAAAAACGTTATGAAATTAGATTAATTGCTGTTCGTCCTAATGTAAAATCTGAACTAACAATTGATAATGTTGGTATGATTTTAGATTGGCGAAATCAGCAATCAATAACACAAATTACAGATCAAAAATCATTATTAATTATGAAAAATTGTCCTACTCATTGGGATGATGTCAGATTTTGGTACAAGAAAGCTATTTCCCATGAACAACAATTAGTAATTGCCTGGAAACAACCTCAGAAACAACCTATCAATGATATTTGGTTAACTTTAGTAGGAATTGCTAAATATCTCAGTCGTACACATCAATATGTTACCCGTGTACAGCTTTTAGAAAAGCTCGGTATTAGTGATCAAAGTCTATATTTAGGATTCCAAGGATTAAAATGTTTAGGTTTTATTATTCCACGTCAAGGGAATAATTTGCAAATAATATGGGATGCTATTTATGATCACAAATCGGTTGATCATAGGATTAATCAATTTTTAGCTGCTCTCAAAGAAGAACAATTTCAAAGAGATTATTTTTTTCATGTACCTTTGTCTATGATTGTTTCTATGATGAGAAAATAATCATAATCTGTTCATATTTATTCAATCAAGCTTACTTAGGGTTTCCATCAAAAAGTCTTTCCGTGGAAGCAGGTAAAAGGCAAGAGACAAGAGGCATTCAGCAAACCCTATTTAACAACCAATTTTTTCCTTTTATCAGACCCAAAATGCACGCTTTTAGGAGTATCTTCCTCAAAAACCTTGCATCTACTTTCTTTTCTACAGCTTCAAACTTTGTTCAAGAAAAAATCTTGCTTATCCAACTCTTGAAACTGTCACCTGCGATGCACTGAACTTGTCGAAGTGTCACCTGGCCTTCACAGATAGCTTTTTGGTGCAAACCCTACTTATCAAAGGTTTAATGCTTTACCTGTAGCTAACAGATCCTAACCTAGCTAAAATCGTGTTCTAACAGGTTATTTTCTCAGGACTTACGCAACTGGAACATTGTTAGGGTGCGTCAGATATCAAGAATCTGTTTATTTGCAAGATTTATGCAGCCTGAGGCACTCTACAACAGATTTTTAGTGTGACACTTGCGTAAGTCCTATTTCTGCTGAAGCTATTCTCAGTATCATAATTTCCTGTAAAATAGAAAAGATATCCTGTGGTGCAATACCTGTACTATGTTATGTTTTTAAAAAAAATAGATTCGGGATTATTTAGATATAGTTTGACAGATTATCATGCAATCTTATGTGTGCCATTGGATGCAGACGTTAAAGAGATACGTAAGCGTTATTTACAGATTGCCCGCATCTTGCACCCAGATAGTTGTATTGTAGTGGGTGAAGCCAATAAGGACATAGCTAATCAACTTTTATCGAAGATGGTTAATGTAGCTTATGAGAAATTGTCTGTGGAACGTAATCTAACAGAACATTTGTTAATTTTGGCACAAACGAGGAAACGGGTGGTACAGGAAGCAGCAACGATTTCCTTTAAAAGTGAACTAGCTCAACAGTTGATAGCTGCACCGAATGTTGCTATGTCTTATAAGCAAGCGATCGCTCAAATTGCAAAAACTCAATTTAGTGATTTACAACAGGTAAATGAAATCATTGGCCAAATTAGTGAACTAAATGTAGTTTACCTGATGCGGATGGGGGTAAAGTCCACAAGTAAAACGCTATCTACATCTAATCAACCAGCTAATACTCCACCACCACCACCAAATCCTCCGACCACACCGCCAAAACCAGATTCCATAGTCGAACAATATTTGCGCCGCGCTCAAGTTTTGCTGGAAAAAAACCAATTGTCCCAAGCCAAAGTAGAATTACAGGATGCCTTAAAATTAGAGCCGAAAAATAGTCATTGCCATAGTTTGATAGCAATGGTATATTTACGGCAAAATCAATTAAAAATGGCAAAAATTCACTTTGATAACGCCCTCAAGTTAAATCCTAAAGAACCAATTGCTTTGGAATGGAAACCCAAAGTAGATCAAGCTTTAGGAATTACCAGCAGTAGTTCTCAAGTGAGTTCCTCTTCTAAAAAAGAAGAGAAGCAATCAGATAAGTCTGGAAATGGTGGTTTGTTTGGCGGTTTGTTTGGCGGGAAGAAAAAATAATGATATATCAACCAGCAGCAGGAGCAAGGGATCTATTACCTTTAGATGTGGCGCAAAAACGCTGGATTGAAGATAGATTAGAACAAGTATTTCAACGTTGGGGATATCACAGGATTATCACCTCAACTCTGGAACGCATGGATACTTTGATGGCGGGTGAAGCTATTGTGCGTCAGATGGTAATTCAACTGCAAAATATTCAAAATGAAGAATTGGGGTTGCGTCCAGAATTGACGGCCTCCATAGCCCGTGCAGTGGTTACTCGGATGACAGATACCGCCTATCCCCAGCGACTTTATTACAATGCTAATGTTTTTCGCCGTAATTGGGAAGGCCGCCATAATCGCCAGCAAGAATATTATCAAGCTGGTGTGGAATTAATTGGGGCAGGAGGATTATTAGCAAATACTGAAGTATTGTTATTAGTAGCAGATTGTTTAGCAGCTTTGAATTTACAAGGCTGGCGGTTAATTGTTGGAGAAGCGGGTATTACTCGCTCCCTACTAAATGCGTTTCCCCCAGAAATCAGAAATCAGGTGCGGAAAGCGATCGCTAATTTGGACTATATCACTCTTGATACCTTGCCTCTGGGCGCAGAACTACACGAACGCGCTAAAATGATGTTAGATTTGCGCGGAGATGCTCAAGAGGTTCTAGCAAAAGTTAGCAGTTTACACTTAGAACCAGACCAGCACGAAGCTATCAATAATCTCAAATCCCTGGTAGAATTACTAGATGGTAAATGCCCATTAATCCTTGATTTGAGCTTAATTCAAACCATTGATTATTACACAGGTTTGGTGTTTGAAGTAGTCAATGAGACAAATTCCCAAGCAACGGTTTTAGGCAGTGGTGGTCGTTATGACCAATTACTAGGTTTATATCATCCCCAAGGCGAAAATATTCCCGGTATCGGTTTTGAATTAAATATTGATGATTTATACCAAATTCTTTCATCAAATCAGCAATTACCCCAGAATATACCCCCTAGTAATTGGTTAGTAGTTCCAGAAACACCTGGTGCTGAAGCTGCGGCCTTTGCCTATGCGGAAAAATTACGTGATTCTACTCATTTAGTCAGAGTAGAAATTGACTTGGGTGGCAGGGATGCAGAGGCGATTCGTCAATATGCAAGCGATCGCTCTATTACCCAAATAGCCTGGATTAAAGCTGATGGTTCACCAACCATTGAAGCAGGATGTTAAAAATGGGAATATTGGTAAACTTTCCCAAAATCAATCCAAAATCCAAAATCTAAAATCTAAAATCCAAAAAAGAGGGAATCGGAAAAATGCCACATACTATAGTTACAGAAGTTTGTGAAGGTGTTGCTGACTGCGTAGGTGCTTGTCCTGTAGCTTGTATTCATGAAGGGCCAGGAAAAAACGTCAAAGGTACAGATTGGTACTGGATTGACTTTGCCACTTGTATTGATTGTGGCATCTGTCTCCAGGTTTGCCCCGTAGAAAACGCGATTTTAGCAGAAGAAAGACCAGAATTGCAGAAAGTAACAGGATAGTAAATAATAGGTGACAGGTGAAACCATCACCTCCTCACCAATTATTCAAAGATAGTCATGAAAAATGCAAATTTCTCAAATAAATTGGTCTTGCAAAATAACCCAATTAGAGAAATAGTTATATCTGGGTTGATTACCACAATAATTACAGCAGCTTCTTTGACAATCACTTATTTCAGTTTACCTAAAAGTTCTGTGATCTCTTGTAATAGAATTGGTACAAATCAGCCTAACTGTGATTTTAGAGAAACAACATTATGGTTAGGTTTAGAACAAATGACTTCTTTAGATCAACCAACTGGAGTCATTGTCGCACCTTTATCTCAAGAAGATGGAAAAGATTCATATTCAGTTATATTAAAAACTGCGGATAGTGGTAATTTTAATCTAATCAGCTATGAATCAGAAGATGAAGCTAAAAGTGTAGCATCTCAAATTAATGTTTTTATTGCAAATCAAAGACAAAATAATTTCCAAATCACACTAAACTCTGAATTAAAAATATGGCCATTATTAATGGGATTATTATTCTTAACTATCGCCTTAGCATTTTTGATAGGGATAATTGTTATTCCCTTTTATAGAAAAATAACTCTTGATAAAATTACTAATCAAATCATAATTCGCCAAATAGGATTGCTCAAAAATCAAACAACTACATACAAAATTACTGATGTTAATGGGATATATAAAGAAGAAATAATAGATAAAAGTGATGATAGTAAAATTGAATATATTATGCTTCTAGCTGGAGATAAACGGATACGTTTAGATTTATATTACGGTAAAAATTATGAAAATGAATTAGCAATGACAGAAACTTTAGCTAAGTTTTTAAATCTCCAAATTACCCATCAGCAAATAAAATTGATTACCTAAAATACATTTTTATCTCAATTGTAAAAACTCTAAACTTACCATGTACCAAATTATTTTATGACTAATTACCTTTTAACCGTTGAAAATGTCCACGCTGGATATATTAAAGATGTAGATATTTTGCAGGGTGTTAACTTTAACGTTGCACCGGGGGAATTAGTCACAGTAATTGGTCCCAATGGTGCAGGTAAATCAACTTTAGTCAAAACTATTTTTGGACTGTTGACACCCCATACGGGAACTATTACCTTTAAAGATCAGAATTTGGTGGGTTTAAAATCCAATCAAATTGTTGCCAAAGGGATGTCCTATGTTCCGCAAATTGCCAATGTTTTTCCATCTTTGACAATAGATGAAAACTTAGAAGTGGGAGCATTTGTGAGAAATACCCCATTGAAACCACTTAAAGATAAAATATACACTATGTTTCCCAAATTGAGCGATCGCCGTCGCCAACGTGCGGGAACTCTTTCCGGTGGAGAAAGACAAATGTTAGCCATGGGTAAAGCATTAATGTTAGAACCCAGTTTACTGCTTTTAGATGAACCTTCTGCCGCATTATCTCCCATTTTAGTAACTCAAGTATTTGAGCAAATTAAAGAAATTAACCAAGCGGGAACTGCCATAGTTTTAGTAGAACAAAACGCCCGCAAAGCCCTAGAAATGGCAGATCGGGGTTATGTGCTAGAATCAGGTAGAGATGCAATTTCCGGACCCGGTAGAGAACTATTAAATGATCCGAAAGTAGGAGAATTATATTTAGGTGCTGGGAAAGGACATTAAATTGTAGAGGCAAACGGACTCGCCCATACTAAAATGAATGAGTAGATACCCGACTTTTATAAGAAGTCCGGGATATAAAACCAACAACTATACTATTAAAAAATATGACTACACAAACGATATCTCCAGAAATATATCAAGGTCAATTTGGGGAATTTACTATTACCGAGAGTGATCGCCAAAGTGTGATAATTTATCGCACAGGATTAATGATCGCCGCATTGTGTTTTGCCATTGGTAGCGGTTTAGTATTATTCTATCCCCAACCTGGGGCAATACAAATTATTACCCCTCTCTACACCTGTTTTAGTCTCGCCCTGGGTATTAGTTTATTAACTATTCATATTTATATGGCATTTTTGCACCGCATTCTCCAACTTTTTTGGATAATTGGTAGCATTTCCTCCTTTATTTTTGGACATGGTGATACTCAAAGTTTTGCCATAACTATTTATCAACAACCCCTAACAATATTAGGAATTGGTTTCACCTTTGCCGCATTAACAGGAATTTATTTTAAAGAAGGTTTTTGCTTTCATCGTTTAGAAACTAAAATCTTAACACCCATAGTTCCCTTACTATTATTAGGACATCTAACAGGAATTTTATCAAGCCCAGAAGAACAAGTTTTATTAGCAACTTGGGCAATTTTCTTTTTAATCTTTGCCGTCAGAAAAGTTATCCAACCTATTCCTCCCGACATTGGAGATAAGTCAGTATTTGATTATTTAAAAAATCAAAATTTAGGAACTTCCAAATAAAAACCTCTTAAACTCTTATTCCTCCGTGTACTCTGTGCCTCTGTGGTTCGTTTCATCCGATAATTTATTTCTTAGTACGACTTAGCCAGGTTAAATCTTTAAAAATGTCAACGACAGAAGAACGTAAATATTGGTTAGCTTGGTCGCAAATTTCTGGAATTGGCCCCATATTACTGCAAAGATTACAACAACATTTTGGTAACTTAGAAACTGCGTGGAAAGCTACTCCTGGAGAATTGCAAAAAGTTGAAGGTTTTGGATATCAGACATTACAAAAAGTAGTTCAACAAAAATCCAGTTTAAACCCCGAACAACTAATTATCCAACACCAACAAATAAACCCAAATTTTTGGACACCAGCAGACCTAGAATATCCCCAATTACTGCGAGAAATTCCCAGTCCACCCCCATTATTATATTATCGCGGTGAAGTTGATTTAGAGGAAAATTTAGGACAAAAACCCTTAGTAGGAATTGTCGGAACTCGTCAACCTACAGAATATGGAATTAAATGGACTCGACAAATTAGCACCGCATTAGCAAAAAATGGCTTTACCGTTGTTTCAGGAATGGCCGAAGGAATAGACACCGAAAGTCATGCAGCAGCAATGAAAGCAGGGGGGAGAACAATAGCAGTAGTGGGAACAGGTGTAGATGTAATTTATCCCCATAAAAATCGAGATTTATATAAACAGATTTTGACATCTGGAATAGTAATTAGTGAATATCCTGCCAAAACTGCACCTAACCGTACCCATTTTCCTCGCCGAAATCGTATCATTGCTGGTTTAAGTCGGGCAGTATTAGTCATAGAAGCACCAATAAAATCAGGTGCTTTAATTACTGCTGATTATGCTAATGAATTTTGTCGAGATGTTTACGCATTACCAGGAAGAGTTGATGACCAACCATCCCAAGGATGTTTAAAATTAATTAGTCAAGGTGCGGCTTTAATTAATCAAGAACTCAGTCAATTATTAACCATGTTAGGGGCAATTCCCCAAATAGATATAGAAACACCTATAGTTAAATCTCCACCTTTACCTAATTTAGCGCCAGAATTACAACAAATAATAAATACCTTAACTATTGATACTGTATCCTTTGATGTAATTATTCAAAAAACAGGTATGGATGCAGCTTTAGTTTCCAGTTCTTTATTACAATTAGAACTGATGGGTTTAGTTACACAACTTCCCGGAATGCGATATCAAAAATGTTAATAATCACTGTTAGTGGTAAAAGACAAATTTATGACTTACAGCCCTCCTAAACTTCTGACTTTCGATCAATTTTTAATTGAGTATGGAGACAACTCTAATTATGAACTTATTGATGGAGAATTACGTGAAATGGAAGGAACAGGACCCCATGAAGAAGTTGCAGGAAATATTGCTGGTAGAATTTATGCTGAAATTCTGCGGAGTAATTTAAGCTGGTTAATTCCTAAAACTTGTTTGATTAAACCTTATGCGGCAGAAGCGACAGCACTCCGTCCAGATGTTATTGTTTTAGATAAAGAAAAACTTACTCAAGAACCTCTTTGGCAAAAAGAACCTGTTATTTGTAATGGTAAAACTATTCAATTAGTTGCTGAAGTTGTCAGTACAAATTGGCAGGATGATTATGCAAGAAAAGTGGAAGAATATGCTTTTTTGCAAATACCAGAATATTGGATTGTAGATTTTCGCGGTTTAGGAGGATTGCAATTTATTGGTAATCCCAAGCAACCTACACTGACAATCTGTCAACTAATTAATGGTATATATCAGCAGCAACAATATCGCTTAGGAGACTCAATTTCTTCTTTTCTGTTGCCCAACTTACAACTCAAACTGGATAATATTATGCCATAACTTACATCAGTATAATTCAGGAGGCTGAAGTGAAATGTGGAGTCAAAGCTAGAAAAAGCTTATATTTTCTTTTTATTTTAATTTCTCTAGACTAGGTATATTAACAAGTAATAGGAACAATTAATAAGGAGTTGAGAAAAGATGGAAACCAAACCGATGAACCCATCACTAGCGATCGCTGATATTCCTCCTGGCTATCTTAATATTATGGGTTATGTTGACCAATCAGAAGTTAATGGTCCTGGTTGTCGAGCAGTTGTTTGGGTACAAGGTTGTAACCGTGAGTGTTCTGGTTGTTTTAATCCTGACTCCTGGAGATTTGAGATTAATGATTTAGTCGCTATTGATAGTCTAGCTGAAAGTATTCTCAAAAATCCCCATAATACAGGTGTAACTTTTTCCGGTGGTGAACCATTTTGGCAAGCACCCGCATTAACAATTTTAGCAAAAAAATTAAAAGCAGCCGGTCTAAATGTGATGTCTTTTAGCGGTTTTACTCTCCAGCAATTACAATCAGATTCTGCACCTCCTGGTGCAAAGGAATTATTAGCAGAATTAGATATTTTAATAGATGGCCCATTTGTAGAATCTCTAGCAATTAATTCTCCTGATTCTCCTGTTTCTTCTAGTAATCAAAAAGTCAATATTTTTAACCCAGTATTTGCCGATAAAATTACTTGGGCAAGTGATCAAATTGAGGTTCATATCCTCAAAGATGGTAATCGTATTGTAACGGGTTATCAAGGTTTGTTGGAATTAACTTAGTTTTCGGAATCTTAGAAAAATTGAGATACAGCAGATTGTATACCAGTGAGATAAATCGCTGATAAGTAAGATATCTCCACTACAATCTGCTTCATATTCTAAGTTGTTAGAAATATCATTTCTTTCGCCAAAAAATCAGAGAATTACTAATTACTTTAATAGCTTTTCTTAAAATCATTCTGCCATTGCTACTTTTCCAAGGTGGATGTATCCAAAAACTTTTGATTAGTAACATTAATCCATAACTATAATTACCTTGATACCAATAATAATTTGCTAATGCTGCGAATATTGTACCTAATAATTCTGATGATTTGAAATTTTTGGCAATATTTAGGGCTATTTGCAGATGTTCAAATGCTTCTGGCTGTTTTAAACAACCATAACACATTGCCAAATTTATTCTTAAATAAACTTGTCCCATTTTGTTAGTCATCAAATAAGTAATATTAAAAGCTGCTTGTAGAGACTCAATAGCTAATATATAGTTGCCTACTTGAAAATAAGAAATTCCTAAATTACTCAAAATTCTAGCTTTAGAAATCGGATCTCCTAAAACATCTATAATTTTTAAAGCTCGTTGCAAATATTCAATACCAATTTCATATTTTTGTAAATTTATATGAGCTATACCCAATTCAGACAAACACAAATGTTCCTGATATTGATTACCATGTTTTAAACTCAAACTAAGTCGTTTTTCAATTAAAGGAATAGCTTTTTTTGATAGTCCCTTTCGAGAATAAATCATACCAATTGAACCAGATATTTCTATTTCTTTTTCAATATCATTAGTTTTTTTTGCAATTAATAAAGATTGTTGAGCAAATTTCATTGCTTCCTGATAATTCAAACAGCCAGAATAAGCTCCACCAATGCCCAATATAGCAGATAACTCTTGACTATTATCATTAATTTTTTTAGATATTGCTAACTGTTGTTGATAATAAAAGATAGATTCTTGATATTTTTCTAAGTGCCAGGTATAAATGCTCCCTAAACCTCCATAAGCTTGAGCTTTTGATAAATCGTTATTAATTTGATCCGCAATAGTTAATTGTTTTTGATAATAATTAATTGCTTGTTCAACTTTTCCTAAATAATCATAGGCTTTACCTAATCCATTAAATAAAAAGCAATCACATTCTAAACTAAATTTATTTAATAATCTTTCATAAAAATTAATTTGTTCTTGATAATAACTCCAAATAAATAATTGTTCATGCAATACTTTATTACCACCAAAACCAGGGCTATTTCATTCTAAAAAAGAGGATAAAATGGTAGAGATAATCAGGCATCTATGAGTAAGAAAAATGTCAGAAATAGCAATTATAGAAGCATTCACAGACTTACAAGACCCCAGAAGAACCGCAGGACAACGCC
>JBJTUF010000082.1:0-5914 GCA_046080565.1 Cuspidothrix sp.
TTTTCTAACACTTTCTGGTATATTTCACTTATCATTTTACTCTGTTAGTTCATATTTACTATTTATTACTTATCTTTTTTTGCTCCCACATTCTGTATCTCTTACTACATAAGCTTTTTCTCCTTCTTGTCCCCCTGTCAGTAAATTTATACAAGTGTCAAACTCTACATCTATGCGGCAACTGAGGATATTTTTTAATTGGCATTTCCCAACATTAATATTATGATCGATTGTCAATATCGTATATTCTTATCAATGCCCAATTTAATATTTAGTGGTTTTGTATAAATACATATATGCCTAATGCCTTAAATTAAACCCTGCCGCAGTTTAGCACTTTGTTTTATATAAATTAACTTTGACACAACACCTATAAAAAATGGCAAATTAGGAAAATTAAAGTAATTATAAATTGTGGATCTTTGCTGATCTTTAATAACGTCAAGTCTTGTAGTATTAAAATCCCAGGATATTTCACAAATTATAGTCGCCAAATATGGGCTAGATAAGTTAAAGATGGAAATACTTGACAATTGACCCTCAAAGTTTGCTTCTCCCATGCTCAAAACAATTACCGGACTTGAATTTGAGAGAATTTTCCCGCTTTGGAATCGTTTGTGTAAGTATATAATCACTGCTTAGGCGTGATTTTTTATCTTGACATTTCGCAAAAATTAACCCAACTTAACTATTTAGCTTGATAGCTATTCTTTTTTTTAAATTTCCATGTCAACTCTCGTCATCGTCGAATCTCCCACAAAAGCTCGCACTATCCGCAACTACCTGCCTAAAGACTATCTGGTAGAAGCTTCTATGGGTCATGTTCGTGACCTTCCCCAGTCCGCTAGCGAAATTCCTGCTGCTATCAAAGGGGAAAAATGGGCGCAGCTTGGGGTAAATGTAGAAGCGGACTTTGAACCGGTTTATGTAGTCCCTAAAGATAAAAAGAAAATTGTCACTCAGCTTAAAGAAGCCCTCAAAGGTGTAACTGAACTGATTTTGGCAACTGACGAAGACCGGGAAGGGGAAAGCATCAGTTGGCATTTATACCAATTGCTCAAGCCCAAAGTGCCGACAAAGCGGATGGTATTTCATGAAATTACCAAAGAAGCCATTCAAAAAGCTTTGAAAGACTGCCGTAACATTGATGAGCAAGTAGTACGCGCCCAAGAAACCCGGCGAATTTTAGATAGATTGGTAGGATATACCCTATCTCCATTACTATGGAAAAAAATTGCTTGGGGTTTATCTGCTGGACGAGTACAGTCTGTTGCAGTCCGCTTATTAGTAAATAAGGAACGCCAACGGCGGGCTTTCCATGAAGGAACATATTGGGATTTAAAAGCTAGTCTAGAACAGGAAAAAAGTCCTTTTACCGCCGTTCTAGTCACCCTTGGCGGTACGAAAGTTGCCACAGGCAGCGATTTTGACCCCACAACGGGCGGAATTACCGCAGGTCGCAATGTCGTATTACTCAATGAGGAACAAGCCGCAGCCCTCAAAGCAGGACTGGAAGGTAAAGCTTGGACAGTGACGGAAATGGAAGAACGTCCGGTGACTCGCAAACCTGCACCACCGTTTACTACTTCTACCCTCCAACAAGAATCTAACCGGAAATTGCGCTTGTCAGCACGGGATACGATGCGGGTGGCACAGAGTTTGTATGAGCAAGGCTATATTACCTATATGCGGACAGATTCGGTACATTTATCCGATCAAGCTATCTCTGCTGCCCGCGCTTGCGTAGAACAAAAATACGGAAAACAATACCTTAGTCCCCAACCCCGACAATACACAACTAAATCTAAAGGCGCGCAGGAAGCGCATGAGGCTATTCGTCCTGCTGGTAGCAGTTTCCGTACACCCCAAGAAACTGGTTTAAGTGGACGGGAATTTGCTGTATATGATTTGATTTGGAAACGTACTGTTGCTTCACAAATGGCTGATTCTCGCCAAACTCAAGTTACTGTGCAGTTACAAGTTGAGGATGCTGGTTTTCGATCCTCTGGAAAACGCATAGATTTTCCTGGCTATCTCCGCGCTTATGTGGAAGGTTCGGATGATCCTGAAGCGGCTTTAGAAGACCAAGAAGTAATTCTACCTGCTCTAAAAGTTGGTGATCATCCTCAATGTCATGAACTGGAAGCGGTAGGCCATGAAACCCAGCCTCCTGCCCGGTACACGGAAGCTACTTTGGTGAAAACCTTAGAAAGTGAAGGCATTGGTCGTCCCAGTACCTATGCGAGTATTATTGGCACAATTATTGATAAAGATTATGCCCAATTGGTGAATAATGCCCTAATTCCTACTTTCACGGCTTTTGCTGTGACTGATTTACTAGAAAAACATTTTCCCGATATTGTTGATCCGAGTTTTACTTCCAAAATGGAGCAAACCTTGGATGAAATTTCTACGGGTGAGGCTCAATGGCTACCCTATTTAAAGAAATTTTATCTTGGTGAACAAGGTTTAGAAACTTTGGTCAAAGAACAAGAAAATGAAATTGATGCCAGCAAAGCTAGAACTGTAGAACTAGAAAATTTAGATGCTAAAGTCCGTATTGGTAAATATGGTCCTTACATCGAAGTTGCTAATGGTGAGGATGTGGTGACAGCTTCTATTCCTAAAAATCTCACTCCCGCAGACCTTGACCCTAAACAGGTGGAAGTTTTACTCAAACAAAAGACTGTTGGACCAGATCAAGTGGGTCGTCACCCAGAAACTGGAGAACCAATTTATATTAAAATTGGTACTTATGGGCCTTATGTGCAATTAGGCGATAAAACTGAGGAAAATCCTAAGCCGAAACAAGCTTCTTTGCCCAAAGGTGTAACACCAGAAACTCTGAGTTTAGAAATGGCTGTTGGTTTACTATCCCTTCCTCGCGCTTTGGGAACTCATCCAGAAACAGGGGCAAAAATTCAAGCTAGTCTGGGACGCTTTGGTCCCTATGTTGTCCATGATCAGGGTAAAGAGGGTAAGGATTACCGTTCTCTAAAATCTACTGATGATGTGTTGACAATTTCTCTCAATCGTGCGTTGGAATTACTGGCTGAACCCAAAAAAGGACGTGCTGCGGCTAAAAGTAAGTCGAAAGCAGCTTTACGGGAGTTGGGAACACATCCAGAAGATGATTCACCCATTAATATTTATGATGGTCCCTATGGCCCTTACATTAAACATGGGAAAACTAATGTCAGTATTCCTGAAGGTGAATCAGTAGAAAATATCACGTTATCTACAGCCATTGAATTACTATCAGCCAAAGCATCTACTACAAAATCTGCACGCAAAACGACTAAATCAACTACTAAGTCAACAACTACAACTAAATCCACAAAAAGTAGAGCGAAAAAGACAGACGCGGAAAGTTAGATAAACTGATGACTGTTGCCTCTTGCCTCTTGCCTATTCCCTATTCTCTATTCTTTTTTGGCTATTCCTGATCATCAATATACCCATTACTAATGATGGATGTGATAATCTAATAAGTAAGGGAGAACACAAAATTAAAATTTCCTAGTAGCCATTAGCATACTTATGGAAATGTGTCAACCTAATTAAAGGCTAAATGTGCGATAATACGCCAGTTTCTGCGAACCTGTTAAATAAAATTGAGGTAGTATCCCAGGAGCGGTCAGTTTAATGGATTATATAGAAAAGGTGCTGGAAAAGCTGAAAGAATTAGCTCGCAAGTTAATTGATAGTCTGCTAGGTCCTGAGGCTGAACCGGAACCGGAACTGATTCCGATTCCTGTGAATGAACGTTCTATGCGCCATCGCTAAAATCCTGAAGGTGTGGGAGTTTAATTTGTCAGCTTTAAGTATTCTTGTACTGCATGGTCCAAATCTGAATTTGCTAGGAATGAGAGAGCCAGGTATTTATGGTTCTTTAACTCTGGCAGAGATTAATTGTTTGTTAGAGTCCAAAGCGTTGGAACTACAAGCGGAAATGTTACCGATGCAGTCAAATCATGAAGGGGTTTTAGTAGATGCTATTCATGGAGCATTAGGAAAACATCAGGGGATTGTGATTAACGCTGGAGCTTACACTCATACCAGTGTAGCTTTACGGGATGCGATCGCTGCTGTTAATTTACCTACTGTCGAAGTACATCTAAGTAATATTTATCATCGAGAAGATTTCCGCCATCATTCTTATATAGCACCGGTGGTAATTGGGCAAATCAGTGGGTTTGGCGCTCAAAGCTATTTATTAGGTTTGCAAGCACTTGTCTACTATTTAAGGCAGTAGTTTAGTTAACAGTTACAGGTGACAGGTGACAGTAAGTAAGTTCTATTACTTACTACCGATCACCTATGAAGTAGTTAGGTGGAAATAAATTAAAGTTTGTAGTTAGGTCTTTAATCCTGATCATCCTTGTGTTGAAAAATACATCTGTGACTACGAACTATGGTTTTATTTTATTTCTAATCATGCCTACCTACTTACCAATTAAAAATTAAGTTATGCGTTATTCTCTCTTAGAGCGGGTGAGGGGTACTTTTCTGGGAGCTTTCTTAGGAGAGAGTTTATCTCACCCAGATATTTGTAATTTGGGTAAAATTGCCGTTGTGGGTACGGAAAGTTTAATCAGTTTGGGTCGGTTAGATGTAGATGACTGGTTAAACCGCCAACAACAAACAGGTATTAAATTAGAAACAAATATTGATTTGTGGGGACAAATAATTCTCGCTACATTACCAGTGGTGGTTTTTTTTCATGATGATATGGAGAAAATGCGAGTTAATATTCTGGAAGTACAAAAGATATGGAGTTGTTCAGATGAGGTCATATTACAAGATGGTAGTTTAATTATAGGATATGCGATCGCTCAATGTCTGAATGAAAAACTCAATCCTTCTACCCTCATTTCCGAAACAATTAATTTCTTAGGTCAAACGTCAACTTCTCTATCACAACAATTAATAAAAGTTAATGATTTATTAAAAACAGGTGCGAGTCTGGATATAGCAGTTAGAGAATTGACAAGTCCAGAAAAATTAACGACCAATATTGGTTTAGCTGTTTATTGCTTTCTGAGTACCTTAGAAGACTTTTCTTTGACAGTATTACGAGCTAGTCAAAATCATGGTACTAATCAAAATCTTACCAGTGCGATCGCTGGGGCATTGTCAGGTACGTATAATAGCATAGTTGGTATACCTGTAGATTGGCAAATTTCACCCTCAGTTAGCCATTCTGGGACATGGGGACTGGAAAATTTTACTCAGATGTTAAGATTAACCGATAAAATGATAGCAGTGTGGGCTGGAGTATATGACTGGAGCAATGATTTTGGTGACGTTCTAGACACAAGATATACTATCTTTGCTGCTCCTCATATTATCCGTAGACGTTGAGATGAAAAAATTATATTAAACTTGGAAACTGTTGTGTTTAAATCTGAATGGTTTTAAATACAAACTGCTATTCTTCCCTAACTTATTATACAGCTTGGGTAGCATTAGCGGTAGCGTGCTGGGCGCATTAGCCATATTGGGGGTATTTCGCGGCAGGAAAGATGAAAACGCAACAATTTTTGCATTCCTTGACCCAACAATTGAGACAATGGCAGCGACACTATAAAGTGCTATTTCGTAAAGGAAAGCACCAACATAAACTGTATAGATATTTTTTAGAAAATTTAATTTTGTGTTTATCAGCCAATACTCATCAAGGTAAATATAGACCTAGAGAAAAATCAACTACTAAATTTACTAGCAAAAATAGTAGCATTGATCAAATTATTTTGAGATGGTTATATCAAAAACGCTCCTCAATAATGTTGGTTGTGGCAATATTATCACTCACCAGTGTAATTGGTCATGACTTCTATAATCAACCAAAAGTTAAAGTTGATCATATAGCTTTACAGACATTTATCGCTCCCTATACAGATACTATTGAAGA
>JBJTUF010000083.1:0-2666 GCA_046080565.1 Cuspidothrix sp.
TTTCTATCTACAGAACTGACCAGGTTAAGAAATAAGGCGTGGTAATGTCTACCGGTGAGGAAATTGGGGTAAATTGGAGATTGGGGGGTGATATTGAGGATAAGACTGTGGGGCATATTATTGATGGTTGAAAGTTCTAAAGTAAGGGCGGGCAAGATGCCCACTCCACAGGATTTGTAAGTGTGAAAATGATGAGAATTTAAGCCTTAAATTTGTATTGCATTTGTTTAGGAATTTTTACATTTTTGACAGCATCAAAATAGTAATATTCTCCTTGCATTTGTACATTTTGAATCAGGCTAACTGGAGGCATATTTACCACTAAATTAGTGCTTGAACTAGAATCCGCATTAAGGGGTCTAAATCATCAGGAACACGATAACTATCAAGTCCTTGAATGAGATGTTTATTAAGGCGATCTAGTTGAGCAAATTCCCATATTCTGCCAGTGGTAACTGAACCAATAATATGAGTTTGTTGGGGATTTTCTTGCCATTGATCTAGGGCGATTAATTCTGCAAAAAGTTGACTCATTCCATAATCTAAATCCTCTTTTTTAGCTTCAATTACTAGGAGGTTATGACGATTTTTGATTAGATAATCGAAGTAACCTTGTAGTTGTTCAGTGACTTTAATTTGATATTCAATTCTTACCTCAGATTTAGTATAGTGAACTAAGTCTAAAATGATGGGAGAAATTAATACTTCTCTGCGACTTGTTTCATTAGCTAAATCAAAGTATGGGAGAATTTCATCAAGTCTTTGTTGCAGTTCTGTTAATCGGTCTAGGTTTTGTTGATACTGGGGTAAATTCAAACGTTTTCGAGTGAATGTATAGCCAAATTCTTGAGCAAAATCTTGAGGGGAAATGTGCATCTCAAAATATTTGCTAAAAGTATAAGATTGAGTAGGATCAAGAATAGTCATAATCTAATTTTCCTCGGTTTGAATCTCTGTAATTTGATCGGGTTTATTTTGTCAACTTTATTGATGGTTATGGGTATAAGATTAAGCAATTAAAACTTCATCATCTGGAAGTTGTAACTGTTTAAGTTTCATGGCAATGATTAAGATACCTGATAAACCTGTTAAAAATTGATATTCTCTTTCACCATCATTACAAACAATAGTTATAGGATAGGAAATTATTCCTTGTTTACGTAATTTAAAAATCACAGCAGCATTAGTTATGGGACAAATAATTACTCCTGGTAAGAGATATTTTGATAACATTTGTAATGCTGGTGTTGGTCTAATTGCATCTCCAATTTTACGAACAACTTGACAATTTGGAAAAGCTGTTAATTTATTGATTTCCGTACTAGCAAACTCTCGTTTACTATCAGGGTAACGCATTCTAAAACTAATGTTGTAGATTTCTTTAGCGCGACTTTGAATTTCTATAACTTCACCATTTTGGAAAAATTCATAATAACGTAGCAAGTGAAAAGGATCTAATTGTGTTTCTTCGGATTCATCTAAAATAAATCCATGGGGATCTCGAATGGGAAAAGTATCAAATAAACTGTAGCGGAAACTAAATAAAGGTGCATAGCTGGTACTGAAGATTTCAGCAAATTCTTTTAAATCAGCCAGTATATCATCTCGTTTTCTAAACTCCTCCTCATATTTTTCTATCGTTGTAAATCCAGCTTTTAAATCATTCCATTCTTCAGGTGATGTTACCTCGATAAATCTTTTAATAAAAGCTTGACGACCTTTAATTCTTATCCAATCTTTTTTAATTTCTTGGATAGTTTTTTCAGCAATAGCTTCTGCACCTCGCAAAATTTTCATTCTGTAACGACATTCCTCCCAAGTTCGTTTACTTTCAAAAATTAATCTTAATGTATCAAACAGTTGGGGAATTAATTCAGCACCAGGTATTTTATCAAGTAATTCTTCCAATTCTAATAAAGGACGTGCTATTTCTAATGATGCTTCTGAATGCCAATAAACTTTGAGGAAAGGTTTATCTAAACAAGGAAGTTTATCTAACATCTCTTGGAGTGCGGCACGTCCACCATTAGTATCAAGAGAAGTTATATTTTGTTCCCATGCTTCAGTAGGTAAGTAAGCAATAGCTTCTGAATCAATATTAGTTTCAGATTTACCTAAAACACGGCCTACTCTACCTATTCTCTGCCAAAATGCCGAGCGATCGCGTGCTGAAAAAATCAACCAATCTAAATTTTGTCTTGTGGGTTGAGGAGTTCTTTCAAAGTTAAATCCTACATCTACAGTGCTAGTTGCTAAAATAATTTGACGTTGCATAGCACTATGTCTATCTTTTTTCGGTGCAGGTCCTGTGATACGTCCAATATGTTCACTAAGTCCTTGCTGTTTTAGTAAATCAGAGAGACGATTAATATTATCCAGAGAATCAAGAATTACCGCACCATTTTCATTTGGTTTTTCTTGAAAACGTTTAATAACTTCTGCTGCTAATTCTGTTAACCATTCTTCTTTATTGTCTGGTTTAGGTCGTAATTCTAAATTAACTGCTGTTTGTGATGGTAGAAGCTGACCATTATTTGCTTCTCCATCAATTCTTGCTATTCTCACACCTGCATTTTGTAAATTTTCTAATGCTAATTCACAAGCTGGTTCAGGTGTTGCTGTCAATAATACTACTTTCCGTCCATACTGGAAAAATTTAAAAACGT
>JBJTUF010000084.1:0-73688 GCA_046080565.1 Cuspidothrix sp.
TGCATCAAATAATCTGCCTACTGATGATGTTAAGGGTGAATTAATACCTTTTTCTATGATTTGGTTGAGTAATTTAGGGTTTTTGGTTTCTAAAAATTTGATAATTTCTAAATCACTATATTTTTCTGTGATTTCTTCCCACGCAAACGCATTAATTAACTGAGAAAATGTATTTCTCCAAGGTTGATAAATCGCCTGTTCTCCTCCTATCATGGACATTGGTTTGAATGTTGCTAATCTTTGAAATTGACAATAATCTGCTAATAAAAATTCCCCTCCCCATAATGTCCCATCTTCACCATATCCTAAACCATCAAAAGCAATTCCTAAAACTGGTTTTGTATGTAAAGAAATTTTGTTTTCTGCCATACAACTAGCAATATGGGCATGATGATGTTGAATTTCCACTAATTCAACTTCATTTGCTATTGCTAATTCTTTACCCAATTTAGAAGATAGATATTCTGGATGTTTATCAATAGCAATAATTTGTGGTTGGTGTTGAAATAAATTCAGATATAAATTTAATGTTTCTTGATAAGCATTAAAAGCTGCCGCATTTTCTAAGTCTCCTAAATGTTGTGATAAAATTGCTTCACCTTCACGTAATAAACAAAATGTATTTTTTAACTCACTACCCATTGCTAAAATTGGCGGTGCTTGTACAAATTCAGATGGTAAAATAATTGGTGCTGGTGCATATCCTCTAGCACGTCTGAGGGTTTGAACGGTATTATCAATAACTCTCACTACGGAATCATCTACACGGTTAACAATATCCCGGTTATGAAATAAAAAATAATCTGCTATTTCACCTAATTTATTTTTTGCGTCTTCATTATTTATACATTGTGGTTCATCAGAAATATTACCGCTAGTTAAGACTATGGGGTTTTTCATTCTTCTGAGAATTAAATGATGTAAAGGAGTATAAGGTAACATAAAACCCAGGGTATTTTGTCCTGGTGCTATGGCAGATGATAACCTACTATTATCCTTCACTTTTAATAAAACAATAGGTGCTGCTGGACTATTTAATAATTGTTTTTCTAAATCATTAATATGACAATATTCAGCAATAATATTAATATCTCTAGCCATTAAAGCAAAAGGTTTATGATAACGTTGTTTACGACTTCTGAGTTTTTGTACTGCATTTTCTAAAGTTGCATCACAGGCTAAATGAAAGCCTCCTAAACCTTTAATAGCAACAATTTCTCCTTTTTGTAATAAAGTACAAACAGCATCCACATCATCCAACATAGAAAACATATCAGCAATAACTGGTTTACCATCAGCACGTTCTAACCAAGCACTCGGACCACACTTAAAACACGCTACAGGTTGGGCGTGAAAACGCCTATTTTTTACATCTTTATATTCCGTTCCACAGTCTCCACACATCGGAAACTTAACCATACTTGTATTATTTCTATCATAAGGAATAGCCCGAATAATAGTTAACCTTGGACCGCAATGAGTACAATTTGTAAAAGGATAACGAAAATAACGACTAAAAGGATCAAAAATCTCCCTTTGACATTCAGAACAAGTAGCCGCATCAGGAGAAATTTCCGTTTTTACCACAGTATTCACACTATCAGAAATCACAAAATCATCAAAGTTAAACTCTCCCACATACGCACTTCTAACCAATTCATTAATTTTGGCTAAAGGTGGACATTCCGCATATAATTTATTGATAAATTCTGTAATTTTATCCTCATTTCCCGCCACACGAATTAATACACCTTCTCCATCATTACAAACATCTCCTTTCAAACCACAAACTTTAGCCAAATGATAAACAGTAGGACGAAAACCTACACCTTGAACAGTACCCTTAACTCTAATTTCTTCAACAGACATATAAAACCCAAATAATAATTTATTAGCTTAACTCTGTGTCCTCTGTGTGTGGAGTAGTTCGTGATTAAATTCCAGATTTTTTTTCATAACCTGAGAAATCAATTATCAATGAATCTGAGAAAAAGAGAATCTCAAAATTACCAAATTAAAACCCGATTATTCCCAGAATCAGAAACTACCATATTTTCCCCACAAACTTTAACGCCATAACACCAATTTAAACTTTGTCTTGTTGGTAGTCCAAAATTTTTATTTTCACTCTTACTAATAAAACTATCTTGTCCCCAAACACCATCAGCATCCGCACCTTGCAATAATAAAATTGATTCTCGTTTTTTCCATCCTAGCAGACGAGAATTAGCGGTATCTGCAACTATTAAATAATCTCCCCAAATATCTATCCCATAAGGCATACTTAAGCTACTGCTGCTAGGAAAATATACACCTTGATTTAATTCGACAAAATTAAAGTTTTTCTGCCCTAAAATTACAGCACAAGGAATATTATTTTCTGTGGGTATTCCTTGCCAAATCATTATACGATTATTTCCTGCATCTGTGACTACTAAATTATCATCCCAAATGGTGATATCATGACACCATCGCATACTAGAAGCTGTGGGAGAACCGCCTCCATTTTCATTGCGTGAGTTCATGTCTGGTTGTCCTAAAACTATATCCGCAGGTTGGCCATTTTCTGTGGGTAAATTCTGCCAAATTAATAATCTTCTATTACCTGTATCTGCTACAAATAACTGATTTTTATAAAATAGTATACCATAAGGCCAATGTAATGTATTGGCTGCTGCTTCTTGGTTTCCTCTATTAGATTGATTATCAATAAAGTTACTTTGTCCTAATACTAAATCTGCGGGTTGATTATTTTCTTCTGGGATATGATACCAAATTAAAATTCGATGATTCCAAGCATCAGCAACGGCTAAACCATTACCATATTTACAAATTCCTGTAGGCACACTCAATGTATTTTTTGATGGTACAGTTTTACCGTTTTGTCCTTCACTAAAAAAGTCTGGTTGTCCAATAATTACATCAGCCGGTTGGTTATCTTCTATCGGTAAATTGCGCCACCCTAATAACCGATGATGTCCTGTATCTGATACCCATAGTGGTCCGGTTGGTGAGAGTAAACAAGCTGCCCGTGGTCCGAACATTGTTATGGGTGTGGGTGCAAGAGGTATGGCTAGTTGTTCGGGTTTGTTAGGGTTTCCTAAGATGATTTTTGCAGTTTGGGAAGTGAAGGGTAAATAGGGTATGTTTTGACTTGAATGATTTAACATTTATGATTTTAAAGGGTAATCATACTAGATTTTAGTATAAAATAAAATCCAGACTGGTGATATAATTTTATTTAACTTTAATGTGATTTAATGTTTAGTTAAATACGTTTTACGAGTTCCTTATTGTGCCATTTTTGATAGATACAAGTCAGAATTTAAGTTATTTCAGCTAAATGGACTTCGCTATTCTGAAGTTCATTTATCAAATAATTGCTTTTGGATGCCAGATATAAAACTAGGTTTAGGTGTGTGGATAGGTAACTATAAGGGTGTAGAAATGCCTTGGTTACGCTGGTATGATAGTCATGGAAATTGGGTTTTAACTGGTGAAGAACAGAAAATAAAATTACTTGAGGAGGAAAAAACTAAACTCAATCAAATTACTCAGCAACTTGAGGAGGAAAGACTAAAAACAGAAAAATTACTCGCTCAGTTGAAATCTCTGGGTATAGAACCTGATTTGTAGAACACAGTTAGATGATTAAAGCTGAATAAAATATACATAATTTATCAATGATTTAGGTTATAAATTGCTGTACACTATTTTACTCAGTTCCTTTCATTTTTGATACTCCTTATCTTGTATTCTTACGTTGATTTTACAGTGATATAGCTGCTATTTCTGCGCTAATTTCTTGTAATGCTTGTCCAAGCATTTGCGCTTGTTCTATCTGTTGATTTTCCTGAAAAATTACCCAAGCTTCTTGATAATAGTTTTTGGCTTGGAGAAGGTTTTTATAATTACCTAACTCTGGATTTTCCAAATCATCCGGTAAATTAATCAACGCATTAGCTTTATTAGCTATGGTATTGGCATATTCTAATGGTGTATCTTGAGGGTTGCGGACTTTTAAGGCTTCATTATAAGCTGTTACTGCCCGTAAGTTATTCTCTACAGGATGGGTACTTTGTAAATATTGTAAAGCGTTGCCTAGATTATTTTGCAACATGGCATATTCTCTAGGATGTTCTATTAAGTTAATTTGTTTGAGGGCAGTTTCAAATGTTTGTACTGCTAAACCTTCGGAAAATGCTTTTTTTTCCTTACTGCCAATAATTGACAGGTAAGCAATGGCAATATTGTTATATAAAATAGCATATTCTTGAGGATATTTGTCACAAGTAAATACTTGTAATGCTTGATTATAAAGCTGAATACAATCTCCTATTTTAGCTAAATTAAAATGTACTAAAGACTGTATAACTAACCCTAAATTCATCTTTAATTCTGCTACTTCTACAGATGAACCTATTTCTTGTAAAGTCGGTAATGCTTCCTGATAGGCTATTTTAGCTTTAACTAGAAATTCTGAACCATCATCAGGAATTGATCTCAAAGCTGTTGCCTTTCCTACTTTAGCCCTAGCTTTTAATAACAGATATTCTTGACTGCACATTTCTTCAGCTTGTTCATATAATTGGACTGCACTCCATAAGTCTGCTGCGGTTTTAGGCTTTTTTTGTAATCCATTTCCCAATTCAATCAACATTTGGATTTTTTCTTCTGTAGTTGCTGACTCGGAATTAATGGCAGACATGGCTGCTTTGACTGTTGTATCTGTAAAATTAAATATCATGGGTCTGGAATATATAGAAATTTACTTGCTGTTTTGTTGAATACATTGAATAAAATTAATATATATCTCTAAATGATGTCTGACTAATTTAATACTTATTGGTAAAAAAATAAATGCTATGATCCTTTTATCTGTTCACTTACTGAAATGCAAAATATGACACTATGCAAACTGTCACTTTATTTATTAACAAAATTTGAGCTTGTGGTTTTCATGTTTTGTTTATGAGACTAACTCCCATAAGGTGCAAAGTAAATAGACATGAATTAATTATCTGCATTTTTTAATCTTAATTTGGTCTTGATGTGATTTTCTGTGCTAGTCGAGAAACTATCACATCTTAATTGTATAATTCCTAACTCTTAGCCAAGATTGGATTAAGAGTTTTAGGCTAGATAGAAAAAATGTATATCAACTTTTTTATCAGTTCCATCTTGGGAATAGTGCTGGTAGTGCTGTTAGCTTTTGGCGTTCTGCAATGGTTTCATATTCCTGCGGGTAATGTGTTAGATTGGGTCATTGGTGGTGCAAGTTTTTGGTGGTTATTAGTCATTGTGACAGTTCCTTGGAATGTCCATTTTCAGGCTAAGGAAGTTTTAGCAGAAGCAGCACTGTCTAGGGAGAATAATATTCCTGTAGATGAGAAAAAAGTTGAATATGTAGAAATTTTAGCCAAGCGATCGCTCTGGTTAGCTATTAGTTTACACTTAATCTCAGCTATTGGGTTATATGTTCTTGCTACCACAGGTATTAGTGCTGTTGGTTATATCAGTTCTGGTGCAGCTTTATTGTTAACCTTTTTGCGTCCAGCTATCAGTGCTTATGAATATCTGTATGCAAGATTAAGAATGATTCGCCAAACTTTTACCTATCCCCGTGAAGATATTTTAGAACTGCGTAACCGCTTTTTAGAAATTGAACAAAAAGTTAAATTTTTAGAGGATCAACTTAATGCAGAACAACCCTATTCTTTAGCTGCAAATAATCAAAGATTTTCTGAAGAAACTCGTCGAGAATTAGCTCGTATTGTAGCTAGTTTAGAGGAATTACGAGCAACAAATCAAGGGGAACATGAAAAGTTATCGAGAGAAGCTAGAAATGCAATTTCTCAACTTTCAACAGATGGACAATTTCTTGATCATGTGCGGGAAATTATCAGATTTTTTAAATCAGCATGAAGATTAATTTAATAAATCTAGAGACATTTTTTATGTCTCTTTTTTTTATAGCGGAAGGCAAAGGGCAAGAGTAAAATCCTTAGTATGATTAGGTTTTACGAATCAATAATTTCCTAATCATTGTGGCTACAGCTATAGATCCATAACTTATTTTAAGACGTGGAGAATCTTTGTGTCTACAAGTACAGATTGTCATCGAAGTACCTATAAATAAAGACAACAATAGTTTAAAATTAAATTGCCAATTCTGATTTTAAATATCTAGCAGTAGAAAGAGTTGTTTACTCTTTCTTTAGTTATAAATTGCTAGATTAGTCAAGGTATAAAAACTTGAAAATTAGCTCAATATTAGCGAATCTTAACGGCTGTACCCGTTGCTGTAATTACTAATAAAACCCCAGATTGATCAACGTTGATTGTACCTGTATCAACAGCAATACCAACAACCGCATCTGCTCCTAAGCGTTGCGCTCTTTGTTCTAATTCTTCTAGTGCTTTTCGTTGTCCCTCTTCAAACAGACGCTCATAACTGCCAGTGCGTCCACCCACAATATCCCGAATACTGGCTAAAAAGTCCCGGAGAAAATTGCTACCATAGACAACTTCTGCGGTAACAACACCTAAATATGACTGAATTACAGCATTTTGGATTACATCAGTAGTCGTTAGAAGCATATAGTTATTGATTGAATCAACTAAGTATTTTGGCTGTACAAACTATCTACTTATACCAATTTTATGTGAAGCTACTTATGTTTATGGCCTCCTGGGGTTGCTGTCTCCCCTTGTAAGGGGATTACAGGAGGGTATTGTTTTGTGCATCTTCATACAAAACTGGTATTAACAGCTTATCATTTAAGATTGCTATAATGGTGAGGGTTTGAAGTAATTTAATCAATTATTAATATTTTGATGAAAATTTTACTAAGGTGCATAAATACAGATTACAAATAAATTTTTTTTTGTTTTAATGTACAAACAAAAACCAGTTAATCCAGAAAATAAATTTAAGGAAATAACCGTAGTGAAAAAAACATTATTGCTATTAAATTTCCTCTTGTTAGGATGTTTACTGACTAGCGCACCTGTAGTAGTAAAGGCCGAGGTATTAGTAGTACAAGCTAAGAACTCTGAGTTAAAAAACCTAATTATAGAAGGGAAAAGACTCGTAGATGCTAAAGACTATAATGGAGCGATCGCAGTTTATCAACAAGCAATACCACTAGATCCCAAAAATGCCAAAATTCACGCGGCTATTGGCTACTTACATACTCAACAAGGTAATTTTTCCCCAGCTTTAGCGGCTTATCGTCGCGCTATTGCGATTAATCCGAACAATAGTGATTTTTACTATGCTGTTGGTTATATCAAAAGTAGTACGAAAGATAACAGAGGTGCAAAAGAAGCCTACCGTCGTGCTATTCAATTAAACCGAAATAATTTTAACGCTTATTTAGGATTGGGAGTAGCACAAACAAGTTTAGGTAATTATCAGTCAGCACTTTGGGCTTATGAAAAAGCTGTTAATCTCGATAAAAATAATCCCCGCACATACGAATTAATTGGTGCAATGTTCAAACAAAAACGACAAACTCCTCAAGCTATCAAAGTTTTGCGAAAATCTCTAACTTTGTATCGGCGCACAAATGATATTGAGGGTGCAGAGAGAGTACAAATAATGCTAGGGGAAATAGGTGGTTAGAGGGTGTTTGAAAAGTATTGGATGAAACTCATCAAGCCTAAAAACCTAATGCCCCCTTGCCCTCTTCACTACCAGGGAATGGGGGTTTCAAAGCCTCTCTCCTATAAGGAGAGAGATTTTTCAGTAAATTTTTAGACTTCTCAAACAACCTCTTAGACTTTGGAATTAGGCAGAGGGCAGAAGGAAAAGTTTACTGTTTTTACACAGTTTGATTTTATTTTGCTGATTTAGATCCCAACTTTTTGAAGCAATTGGGGAAATTTTTCATCAAAACTAACTCAATATCTACCAAACTGCTTTACCTTTTTTATAAATATTACCCGTAAAAGGCTGTACCCCAATCACAGGATAGGCATCATTGGCAGGGGTGAAAATCCGCATAAAGGCTTCAGAAATAAATTGAGCCATATTAGCAAAGCTTTTGGAGATAGCCATAATATTAATCCCCTTTTTTTTCTGTCTTTTAATTGGTGATATTCATACTTTAATCTTGTTAGAATCTATTGACTCATATTCGCCATATATCTACACTAAATAGAATATTTTTTCAGATAACTTTGCAATACTTTATAATGACGATTTTAATAACTTTTTTCTTTAATTCTAATTGTAACTGAAAATTTATAATCTGGTATTTATGGAGGAAAATAATTGTTATCTACTATTAAGAAATGTAAAGTAATTACAAAAATAGAGTTTAAGATCCTTGTATATATAGGATTTTGGGGAATTTATGATTATTTTTTAACTAGGGCTTGACATTATTTATGGTAAATATTACCATAAACGCACAAAGCATTCTTGGTAGGGGAATTTCCGATGACAGCGTTCCCAGAAATAGACTATAAAACCAAAAGTAATCAAAATCCCGAACTAAATCTTAGTGGGGAGGACTACAGCTTGCTAACAGACCTTTATCAGCTAACAATGACAGCTTGTTATGTGGGTGAAGGCATAGAAAATAACATTGCCAGTTTTGAATTATTTGTTAGACGCTTACCCGATGGTTTTGGCTATTTAATAGCCATGGGTTTAGCCCAAGCTTTGGAATATTTGACCAAATTCCGATTTAATGATTTGCAAATTACCGCTTTGCAGAAAACAGGAATTTTTAGTCATGCACCGGAGAAATTTTGGCAACTTTTACAAGAGGGTTGTTTTACTGGAGATGTGTGGGCAGTTCCCGAAGGGACAGCAGTATTTGCTAATGAACCCATGCTGCGGGTAGAAGCACCTTTATGGCAAGCGCAAATAGTAGAAACATATCTTTTAAATACTCTGAATTATCAAACTTTAATTGCTACTAAAGCCGCAAGATTACGGGATATTGCCGGAGAAAAAGCGACACTTTTAGAATTTGGTACACGCAGGGCTTTTAGTCCCCAAGCCTCATTATGGGCGGCACGGGCAGCTTTAGCAGGTGGTTTAGATGCTACTTCCAATGTGTTAGCTGCGCTACAACTGGGACAAAAACCGACTGGGACAATGGCACACGCTTTAGTTATGGCTTTATCAGCACTAGAAGGGAGTGAAGAACAAGCATTCAGTGCATTTCATCAATATTTTCCTGGTGCGCCATTATTAATTGATACTTATGACACCCTAGAGGCGGCGGAGAAATTAGCAGAAAAAGTCAATACTGGCAAGATAGAATTATCGGCAGTGAGGTTAGATTCTGGAGATTTAGTTAGTTTATCAAAACAAGTGCGATCGCTCTTACCGAATATCTCAATCTTTGCCAGTGGAGACTTAGACGAATGGGAAATTAAACGACTCAAACAAGAAGAGGCAGAAATTGATAGTTATGGACTAGGGACAAAATTAGTTACAGGTTCACCAGTGAATGGAGTTTATAAACTGGTAGATATTGAAGGAATTCCCGTCATGAAAGAATCAAGTGGTAAATTCATATATCCAGGTAAAAAACAAATTTTTCGTTCCTTTGTAGATAGTAAAATAGAGAAAGATAGATTAGGCTTAATTAATGAAACTTCTGAAAATGAAACCCCATTATTACAGTTAGTAATCAAAGCAGGTAAACAATTACAACCACCAGAAAAATTAACCACAATTCGTCAAAGGACTGCCGCATCAGTCGCCAGCTTACCACAAGAAACACGCCGATTAGAAAACCCCACTTCCATCAAAATCGAAATCTCAGAACCATTACAGAAATTGACAGAAAAAACAAAAAGAACAGATAAATAATATAAACTCTCTTACCTCTGCGCCCTCTGCGGCTCTGCGGTTCGTTTTTACTCTATAAATTGCAAAAAAGCAGAATCAAAACCCATGAAAATAGCCTTATTTGGTACAAGTGCCGACCCGCCAACTGCTGGACATTTAATAATTCTCAAATGGTTATCTAAACATTATGATTGGGTAGCAGTTTGGGCAGCAGATAATCCCTTAAAATCTCAACAAACCCCTTTATCACACAGGGCAGCAATGTTAGAACTGTTAATTAAAGA
Source organism: Cuspidothrix sp. (assembly GCA_046080565.1). Classification (GTDB taxonomy): domain Bacteria; phylum Cyanobacteriota; class Cyanobacteriia; order Cyanobacteriales; family Nostocaceae; genus Cuspidothrix. The sequence goes on from JBJTUF010000084.1 coordinate 10,099, forward strand.
TATTAACCTTCCTAACCAAAATATTGCCTTACAACAAGACTTAAGTAGCTGGAAAACCCTAGAAACAGTAAATAAAGCAAAATTAAAATGGGGTGAAAATATTGAATATACCTTAGTAATTGGGGCTGATTTAATTAATCAATTACCGCGCTGGTATCATGTTGAAGATTTATTACAACAAGTGCAATTACTGGTAATTCCCAGACCAGGATATGTAATAGATGATTCTAGTTTAGAAAAAGTTAAACAAATCGGAGGAAAAATTCAAATTGCCAATTTAATTGGTTTAGATGTTTCCTCCACCGCATTTCGTGAACAAGGAGATATTAATACTCTCACACCTCCCGTCATTGCCTACATTCATCAACAGCATTTGTACGAATGCCAATACGTAACCAAAAAAAGATTTTAACCTCCACAAATCAACAACCTTTAGCTGACTTTAAAGTTGGTGTTGATAATGTGATTTTTTCTGTAGATACTGCCCAAAATCGGCTATTAGTTCTCCTAGTCATGCGACAGCAAGAACCATTTTTAAATTCTTGGAGTCTTCCCGGTACATTAGTCCGTCAAGGAGAATCTTTAGAAGACGGTGCTTATCGCATTATGGCTGAGAAAATAAAGGTAAACAATCTTTATTTAGAACAACTTTATACCTTTGGTGGTCCCAACCGTGACCCCAGAGAAGAAATTGATAGCTATGGAGTCCGTTATTTATCAGTTAGTTATTTTGCCTTAGTCAGATTTGAAGAAGCAGAATTAATTGCCGATAAAGTCGCCGGTATTGCTTGGTATCCCGTCAAACAATTACCCCAATTAGCATTTGACCATAATGAAATTATTACCTATGGACATAGAAGATTAAAAAACAAATTAGAATATAGTCCCGTCGCTTTTGAAGTGTTACCAGAAACTTTTACCCTAAACGATTTATATCAACTATATACTACAGTTTTAGGCGAAAACTTTGCAGATTATTCTAATTTTCGAGCGCGGTTACTGAAATTAGGCTTTTTATCAGATACCGGAATTAAAGTATCAAGAGGTGCAGGTCGTCCTGCAAGTTTGTATAAGTTTGATAAAGAAGCTTTTGCACCATTTAAAGATAAACCGTTAGTGTTTATTTAATGAGGCAAGAGGCAAGAATAATTAAACGCAGATGAACGCAAATAAACGCAGATAAATTATGAAAATTGCGATCGCTCAAATTAATCCTATTATTGGTGACTTATCTGGAAATGCCCAAAAAATTCTGGAAATGTCCCAACAAGCAGCATCAGAAAATGTCCGGTTATTATTAACACCTGAATTATCTATTTGTGGTTATCCACCTAGAGATTTATTACTAAATCCTAGTTTTGTGGAAGTAATGGATCACACATTGCAAAAATTAGCTAAAGATTTACCAATCAATTTGGCTGTATTGGTGGGAACTGTGGTTAAAAATTCCCAAGCACACATTACGGGGGAGAAAAATTTATTTAATAGCATTGCTTTATTAGAAAATGGAAAAGTTCAGCAATTTTTCCATAAAAGACTATTACCTACTTACGATGTTTTTGATGAAAACCGTTATTTTGAACCAGGACTACAGGCAAATTATTTTAAATTAGATGATCTCAATATTGGTGTGACAATTTGTGAAGATTTATGGAATGATGAGGAATTTTGGGGTAAGCGGAGTTACGCAGTTAATCCAATTGCTGATTTAGCAAATTTAGGGGTAGATTTAATTGTGAATTTATCTGCTTCACCCTATACAGTTGGTAAACAACATCTGCGAGAAGCGATGTTAAAACATAGTGCAGTTAATTTTCAACAACCAATTATTTATACAAACCAAATTGGCGGAAATGATGATTTGATTTTTGATGGACGGAGTTTTGCTTTAAATAAACAAGGTGAAATTGTCTGTCGTGCTAAGGGTTTTGTCTCTGATTTTCTAACTGTTGAATTTGATATTAATAAACAAGATTTAGAGTTAGGTAATGTTTCTCCTGCTAATGAATCTGAAGATGAGGAAATTTGGAATGCTTTGGTTTTGGGAGTAAAAGATTATGTGGGCAAATGTCGCTTTTCTAAAGTATTGTTAGGTTTAAGTGGGGGAGTTGATTCGGCTTTGGTTGCGGCCATTGCTACTGCTGCATTAGGGAAAGAAAATGTTATTGGTGTATTAATGCCTTCTCCCTATAGTTCCGAACATTCTATTAGTGATGCTTTAGCATTAGCAGCCAACTTAGATATCAAAACCCAGATTTTACCCATTGGGGAATTAATGCAAAGTTTTGATAAATCCTTAGATGAGTTATTTACTGGAACAGAATTTGGGATTGCGGAGGAAAATCTCCAATCTCGTATTCGTGGTAATTTATTAATGGCGATTTCTAATAAATTTGGTTATTTGCTTTTATCTACTGGCAATAAATCGGAAGTTGCCGTTGGTTATTGTACTCTTTATGGTGATATGAATGGTGGTTTATCAGTTATTGCAGATGTTCCCAAAACTCGCGTTTATTCTCTGTGCAAATGGTTAAATTCTCATCACCAAAAAGAAATTATTCCCGAAAATATTCTCACCAAAGCACCCAGCGCGGAACTCAAACCGGGTCAAGTTGACCAAGATTCTCTGCCACCTTATGAAATTTTAGATGATATTCTCGACCGGTTGATTCACCAACATCAATCAACAGCAGAAATTATTAGCGCAGGTCATGAACCGGCAATTGTGGATAGAGTATTACAATTATTATCCCGTGCGGAATTTAAACGCCGACAAGCTGCACCGGGATTAAAAATCACTGACCGCGCTTTTGGGACTGGTTGGAGAATGCCTATTGCTAGTAGTTGGTCTGCGTTGAGGAATATAGGGGTTTAGCACTGCTTTCCACAACCGCCAGGGAATAAATTCCCTGTCTCATAGCTCAAGTCCGTTAAAACGGACTAATAAATTTTCCTAGTGTTTAGTCATCTTTAGATGACTTTTGCTATTAGCAAGGAACTTGAGTTCCTTGCGGGATTGGGTTTTGCATTAAGTTGATACCAATGAGCATTGTGCTAAACCCCTACAATCTATTTACCAGAGAGAAGCGGTAGTTCGATATTTAATTTATTCCCTATTTCCATAACATTATTTGCAAAGTCTGTCATCCCTGCTACTCCAGCAAAAGTTACACTAGCAGCAGTTCCTAAAGCTAATAAACGTTTTGTTAATTTGGTTTTATTGCGTTCTGGTTCTGGTTTTTTAGCTTCTACTTCTACATCATCAATATCAATAATAAGATCGTCTTGGATTTCGGGGGGAAATTGGGTAACAGTTTGGCGTAGGTTGCTGATTAGTTGTAAAATTTCATTGATGTTTGTGCCGCTTGTTTGGGTAAAATTAGAGACTTGTTGACTAGCGTTATCTTTAACTTCGTTAGCAAAGTTAGCAATATTTGGGTTTTGAAAGTTGTTGATTATTTTAGACTCTTCTGACATAGTATTTACCTCAGCTTTATTAATAATTGGTCTGCTGACAGCTAGTTTAGCAATATCTCGCATATCTTCGTATAGAGTCCGATCATCTAAATCATAATCTCCTTTTTGTGATTTGCGACGGGATTCTAGTGATTCATAGCCATCTAAAAGTTGACGCAAATCGAGTTTTAATTTTAGTTTGCCGATGGTGATTGTGCTTTCACCCATTGCTTCAAGTCCTAGAAGTTCTTGATAGTCGAGGGGTGGGTGTTTAGGATGGTTGGGGACAGGGACCCATTCGGTAATTTCCAGGTTGGGGAGACTTTTGTGGATTTTTTGGAAGAACTCGCGGAGAATACCAAGAAATAAACGACGGGTTTCTTTACGGCCGCTAATGGTGATAAAGATTTTTTTGTCTTCTGGGTCAGATTTGATGCGAGCAATGTTGTAAACTTCGTTATTGTCTTGATATTGCAACATTACACCACTGCGCCAATAGATTTGGTTATAGATTTTGTCGTGGGTGTTGACGATAAAGCGAGAGATGATGCTTTCCGGGAGAACTTTGTAATGGTATTGAAATTCTAGGGTTTCCCCTTCTAGTTCTGTTTCCTCTGGTTGGTCTTTGGGTAGAAGTCCCGCAATTAGAAATTTTGGTGGGTGACATTCTAGTGCAAAACAAAGCTCAAATTCTTTCATCAGTCCGATCAGATAGCCATGACGCTGGGTGGGATATCGCTCTGGATTGAGGATGCGGGTGAGATCGGAGGGGGTGAAAATGCCTTTGGTTTGAGTTTTGAGGTTTTCATCACTCAACAGGGCATAAATGCCTTCTGTCACCCAGTTTGGTTTGAGGACGTTGGTATCTTTGAGAATGGGATGTTCACGGAAGTTGAGAACTAGGCCGAGACGATGCAGTAGGTCAATGAGTTGATCTTGGTTTTGTTCTTCGGGAATCTCGTTTTTGTAGCAGATGCCAATATAGTTGTTGTAGCTGATAAAGTCTTCATTCATGGATTCAAGTTGTTGTTTAACTTCAAACCATGAGAGGGGTAGAAGGTCATAGACTTTTTTGAGGTTGGCGATTTCTTGCAAAATGGCGGTGCGAAGTTCATCAATGCCGATATTGTCTTGGCAGGAAGTTTCGATAATGGCTTGGATATTGGGATATTTTTCCCGTAATGCCTTGCGGTTAATGTCTAGGGGTTGTTCGTCTTTTTTGTTGCCAACGATAATCACGGGGGACTGGCCGCCAAAACTTTCAATTAGTTTTAACCAATATTCGATGCGGTTTTCTTCTTCGCTGGTGCGACAGTTGCAAACCAGGAGATAGAGGCTACGCTTAGTTAGAAAAAACTGATGGGTGGCATGATAAATTTCCTGGCCGCCAAAATCCCAAACATTAAGGCGGATGTCTTTGGTATTTACCTGCACGTTCCAAGTTTGTACATTGAGTCCGTCAGTTTGGGGTTGGTTGTTGTTATATTTATCGCGGATTAGTCGCTCTATAAGAGATGTTTTGCCGACGCTGCCTTGTCCAATGAGTAAGAGTTTGGCTTCGTTAAGTGGTCGTACTTCACCACTACGGAGTAATCGCAGGTAATTAAAAATGTCTTCAACTGAACCAACATTATCAGAAGATCCTAAAATCTCTGGTGAAATAGGAAGCGGATTTCCCCGTAAATCTAATTTTTCCAATTTCGGCAAACTTTCTATCGCCTCTGGTATCTCAGTGATTTGGTTGAAACTGAGGTTAAGCTGGGTGAGATTGGTTAATTTGGCGATCGCCTCTGGTATCTCGGTGATTTGGTTGGATATGAGGTAAAGCCCGGTGAGATTAGTTAATTTTGCGATCGCCTCTGGTATCTCGGTTATTTGGTTGCCATCGAGGTAAAGCTGGGTGAGATTGGTTAATTTAGCGATCGCCTCTGGTATCTCGGTTATTTGGTTGGATATGAGGTTAAGCTAGGTGAGATTGGTTAATTTAGCGATTACCTCTGGTATCTCGGTGATTTGGTTATCACTGAGGTCAAGGTGGGTGAGATTGATTAATTTGGCGATCGCCTCTGGTATCTCGGTTATTTGGTTGTCACTGAGGTGAAGCTGAGTGAGATTGGTTAATCTAGAGATCGCCTCTGGTATCTCGGTAATTTGGTTGTTATCGAGGTGAAACTGGATGAGATTCGTTAATTTAGCGATCGCCTCTGGTATCTCGGTTATTTTGTTGGAAAAGAGGTAAAGCTCGGTAAGATTGGTTAATTTAGCGATCGCCTCTGGTATTTTGGTTATTTGGTTGCCACCAAGGTTAAGCTGGGTGAGATTGGTTAATTTGGCGATCGTCTCTGGTATTTCAGTTAGCTCTACTCGAAATAAGATAAGTTGCTCTAAATGTAGTATTTGCATTACCACATCGGGAATACTCTCCAAAGGATTGCCACTAATATCCAATTTCCGCAAATTAGGCAAACTCAATATTTCCAGAGGAAGTGTTTTTAAATTGTTGCCTGAAACCTTTTGAACAAAGCGGCCTTTTATTCGTTCATAACCTTTAACCGTCTTTCCCAAAATCAAAGACTCAAGCTGCTGCAACTTACCAATTTCCACAGGTAATTCAGTCAATTTCTGCCCTGACAAGTCTAACTCTTGCCAACCCTCAGCCGCTGCGCGATCTATCAGTGCCAATAACTCATCCTGTGTCATAATTCCAAGGTCAAGGGTAGGGGAAAAGAAGACTGATAAAGATTATTTTATACTGATTGGGGCAAATTATTATCTGAATCAGGATGTCCAGGATTAAAGGATGAACAGGATGAGATTTGAACTTTTACAAAATAACAAAAAAGCTAAATGTGTAGGGGTTTAGCAGTGCTAAACCCTTACCTCGAGAATCAAACGATTAAGCCGTTTAGAGTGTAGAAACTTGAGTTAATCAAATTATTGCTGCTGTAACCACCCTTCTAAATCTGCCACAGTGGTAAAATCTAAAAGCACATCACATAAATCTTCAATTTGTGATAAAGATAAACCCTGAACCTGCAATAATAAATCATCAGGAATATTACCCAACCGACGATTTAACAAACGTAATGCAATGGATAAAGCTTCTTCTCCTTTACCTTGTTCTTTGGCTTCCCGTATAGCTTTGGGTTCTTCTAAATCTAATCCCAACATGGTAATAATCTCCTTGCGACTTAGTTTAGTAAACTTGTAAACAATAATCGTCGTGATTAAATCTATTATCGCTGCTTCCGACTGTTTCCGCGCCTCAGCTAACAAAAACTTTGCCGTTTCTATTGCTTCGGTATCTTGTTTAATTGTCAGCAACATTAAACCTAATCCCAACGGTTGCTGCTGTACATCCCCCAATTCATCCAAATATACTCTACGAACTTGATCACCTGCTAATAAAGAGCGATGAATCTTTAAATTTGATGGTTCTAAACTCCGCGAACCAAAAATGATCACACCATACCAATCATCATAACGAATAGAATGACGATGGAGAAACAGTGATAATTCCGAAAAGAAGCGAAAATATAAATTTTCATCTTTCTGGAACTGCACTTCTGCAAAAAACACCACTGGAGAAACCGCATTAGCTGGAGGTAGAAACACCCCATCAATGCGGAAAGCAGTTTCTTTTACTTCCACTGATTCAAATACATAACTATCTGCTTCTGGTGGTGGTTCATCTACTAATTCAAACAACAAACCGGGAAATTGCTTGAACAATTTATAAAAAATAGAATCCCGCCGCATTATTAATGAAAATTGTCCTGTATTTACTCATTACCTCCACATAATAAATGATCAAGGACTGTTTTTCCTAGAGGATGGGTAGACTATAGTAAATCTAGGTAATAATCAGGTTTTAGAACTGGAATTTTTGCCATAAAATGGTGGTGCAAATATATAAATAAAATAGTTGAGTTACAAAATATGGAATCCCCTTGGCAACAATTAAAAAAGGGAGAAGTTGACTGTCAACAAGCACTCAGCCTTTTAATAGATGAGAATACCACAGTTAATTTAGAATTATTAGATCCTGAAGTTGGTGTACGGTTTTTTCGGTTATTTTCCCATTCTGAGCAATTACCACCTCTTGTTCCTTTATTATTATGGCGTAATTGTTATTACTTAGGTAGTCCTGTTGTCATTGAAGCTGATATAATTCAAAAATTGAGCGATCGCACTCTTACAGATATAAAAATTCTCTCTATTACTGAAAAAAGCTATAGCGCCTGGTTTCATATTCAAAATCTTGACCTGAATAAAATCAGTGGGGACTCGTTAATTAATCCCCTCACCAACGAACTGGAAGCAGAAGATATTGCGGAACTAACAGAACTCTATCTTTCTAAAGCATCGGATCAAATTCAACGAGTAAAAACTCTATTTAGTGGAGCATTACGCAACCGTGCTAGTGATATCCATTTAGAACCAATGCCAGAAGGTTTAAGAGTCCGTTATCGGATAGATGGTGTCCTCCGGCACATTACCACATTACCCTTAGAAATCAGTCGGCGAGTAGTAGTTGCTACGAAAGTCATGTCCGATTTAGATATCGGTGAAAGCCGTCGTCCTCAAGATGGACGCATCGGCCAAAAATATGGTTTGGGAGAATCAACCGATGTGGGGTTAGATATGCGGGTGAGTACCCTTCCCTGTATCGGTGGTGAAAAAGTTGTCATTCGCTTACTTCCCCAGCGAAATCCGTCTACCAATATGGGCGGACTTGGCTTTTCTGATTCGGCTTTGCACATATACAAAAGATGGTTAAGTCAACCCCAAGGGATGATTATTCTCACAGGTCCCACAGGTTCAGGAAAAACCAGTACATTGTATACAAGTTTGCAGTCTGTAGCTCAAGAATCAGTAAATGTAGTGACAGTAGAAGATCCGGTAGAATATGTGTTATCTGGTATCACCCAAACCCAGGTCAACGAAGCGGCGGGAATGACCTTTGCGGCTGGTTTACGGGCGATTTTGCGGCAAGATCCTGATGTGATTATGGTGGGAGAAATTCGAGATCATGAAACCGCAGAAACGGCTGTCAGAGCGGCTTTAACTGGACATTTGGTATTTACTACTTTGCACACTAATGATGCTGTTGGCACTATTCCCCGATTAAAAGATATTGGTCCAGATCCAGGATTAATCAGTGATGCTCTTTTAGGGATTGTTGCCCAGCGTTTGGTGCGTCGAGTTTGTCCCCATTGTGCTGAACCTTATACCCCAACATCGGAAGAGTTACGAAAATTAGGATTAAAACCCACACCGGAAAATACTCAACATTGGTTAAAAGGTAAAGGTTGTGTTAAATGTTTTAATTCTGGTTATTTAGGTAGGGAAGCAATTGTAGAATTATTAGATGTTGATGATCGGGTGCGAGAAATAATTTATGAAGGAACAATGACGGAATTAAATCGCTATTTAAAAACAATTGATTTCACTTCTTTTAGTATGGCTGCTGCCCAAAAAGTGACGAATGGAATCACAACTATAGAAGAGGTTTTGAGAGTATTACCCCATAGTGCTTTATATTATTGAAGGAGGCAGGAGGTAAGGCAATAGGCAAAAGACTTTGAGGAATTTTACATTTTGTAGCATATCTCGATTTTTTGGCTTATTTAGGAAATATTGCTAATTCTGTTTTCGGATCAAAAAAATGCAATTTCTCAGGAGTTAAAGATAGCCAAAGTTGCTCACCTACATTTATATATCTATCAGGTGGAACTCTGACTTGTAAAGCTTGTCCATTGGTATTTGGTAAGTCAGAATCGGTAATTTTCACAGATAAAAAAGTATCATTGCCTAAGTTTTCTGCTAAATCTACTTTAACAGGTAAATTTTTAGTAGCAGGTACACTTAAAGTTAGATGTTCTGGACGAATACCTAAGATTAAAGTTTGTCCGTCATAAGGTTGTAATGCACTTTCCCAAATATGTGGAAGGGTAAAGCGAAAATTAGTATGGGTAATTAATAAAGGTGCGTGAAACTCCACAGGGATAAAATTCATGGGTGGAGAACCGATAAATTCTGCCACAAAGCGATTTACCGGACGATGATATAACTCTAGAGGGGCGGCCACTTGTTGAATTTGACCCTCTAACATAATAGCAATGCGATCGCCCATTGTCATCGCTTCAGTTTGATCATGGGTAACATAAATGGTCGTAATTCCCAACTGATGTTGTAATTTAACAATTTGACTCCGTGTTTCTGCCCGTAACTTAGCGTCCAAATTGGACAATGGTTCATCCATTAAGAATACTTGAGGATTGCGGGCGATCGCTCGTCCTAATGCTACCCGTTGTCTTTGTCCACCGGAAAGTTGTTTAGGTAAGCGATTTAACAAAGTTTCAATTTGTAACAAACGCGCCACCTTTTGCACTCGTTCATCCACAATTCTTTCTCTTGGGGAAATATAGCGTAAGCCTTTAGGTAGCTTTTTTGTCACACCTACGAGTAAATCTTCTCCCCATTGAGTAATTCTGTTTTTGGCAACTTCCTGATCTTGAAACTGACGACGCAAACCAAAAGCGATGTTATCATAGACGCTCATGTGAGGATAGAGAGCGTAACTTTGAAACACCATAGCGATATCTCTAGCTTTAGGTGGTAAATCATTAATCAAGCGATCGTCTACAGAAATGTTACCACCAGTCATCACCTCCAAACCAGCTATTAACCTTAGTAATGTGCTTTTACCGCAACCAGACGGTCCCACCAGCACCATAAACTCACCATCAGCAATAGTTAAATTAATGCGTCGTAAAACACTGACACTATCTGCACCATCTTGTGTTTTTGCACCTTTCCCACCGCGAGTAGGAAAACTTTTATAAACATTTTCTAATATAACTTGTGCCACAGGGATTCACTTTAAAATTTATTAATTGGTAGAAACGCAAATTTTCTACCTATACATTACATAGTATATAGCGATCCGAAATCAGATGTGAACGCGCAACCCTGCAAAAGACATCACATCTCCCTGTTCTCTTCCTCTGCGTCCTCTGCGTTCTCTGCGGTTAGTTAAAAAAATCAAATATTATTTATTTAGTATTACTGACTTCAGCAACTCTTGAATTTGCTGATTAATAACCTTAACATCAAAACGTTCACCAGCAGTAATTCTGGCATTATTAGCAATATTCGCAGTTTTTAGAGATTCTTGCCAACAATTATTAATCACATCTGCTAATTCTTGACATTCTCCCGGTTTAACCAAAAAACCATTAATACCATCTTCTACTAACTCCATCGTACCACCAGCTTTAGCAGCAACCACAGGTTTACCGCACAGCATAGCTTCCACAATAACTCTCCCAAAAGGTTCGGGTGCAGTCGAAGTATGAGTAATTAAATCACACATAGTCATTAATTGGGGAATATCTGAGCGAAATCCCAAAAACTTAACTCGATTTTCTAATCCCAAACTAATAACTTTTTCCTGTAAATCTTGCACATATTCCTGTTCACCAAATAAAGCATCACCAACCAGAACTACTACAACATTTTCTGGACATTGAGAAATAGCATTAATTAAAATATGCTGTCCTTTCCAAGGAGAAAGACGGCTAAAATGTCCAACAACAAACTTATTTTCTAATTGTAAATTAGCTTTGATTTTCCTAACTTCTAATTCATCAACTTGATAATTTTCTATACTAAAGCCATTATAAACAACTTTAACTAAATCAGATTTTCCACCAGCTTCTAAAAATGCCCCCTTACTAGCTTGAGAATTAGCAACTACCAAACTAGCAAAGCGATTAATTAAACTGACTGCTACTAGGAGATTAGTTTGACTAAAATGTTCTAGAGAAAGAATATCATGTAAATGATAAACCAACGGACGACGAGTAAAAAAACTGGCTATTGCCCCTATAACTAAAGCCTTTTGAGTATTAGCATAGATTAAATCATATTTTTTAGCTACTTTAACTACTTGATAAATTAAAGGTATGATTTGTCCTAAACTGGTTAACGCTTGGAATAGCCCACTTTCTTTACTAACTTTAATTGCTTGAGTTGTCAAAACCTCCACAGGAATTTGATTTTCTTCCAGTAACTTTCTAAACTCACCATCTGCAAATAAACCAACTAGAGAGTTTTGACAATAGGGTTTAGCAATATCTATTAAACACAACTCAGCACCACCAGGTTTACCACTTTGATCTAAGAATAGAATTTTCATACAATTTATATAATTATAGTGGTATGCAGTTGAATGAGATATAAACTGAAACTTAAAAATCTACAGGATAAGACTTTACCTTTGCCTCCTTCCTCCTGCTATAGTTTAAGCTAAGATAACTTGCCGAACTTGTTGGGCAATATTCATCCAATTATAATGTTTAACTGTGTAATTACGACATTCTTCCCTAGAAGGTAAAATCAGTTTGCCTAACATAATTTGGGCTAATTTATCAGCAATGCTTTCTACCTTTGTAGATTCAGTAATTAAGTTAGGAGAAAACCTGTGTAAAATTTCCGGCATTCCCCCCACAGGTGTACATAAAACAGGAGTACCACAGGCTAAAGATTCCACAATAGCTAATCCAAATCCTTCAAAAGATTGACTTGGCATTATAGTTAAATCAGCCGCTTGATAGGCAATTGGTAAATCATTTTCAGGTAAAAAGCCCAAAAACTTCACATTATTTTCTAAACCTAATTCTCTAACTTGTTGTTGTAATAAATCTTGAATATGACCACGACCTGCAATAGCTAACCAAATATCAGGAAGACCTGGTTTAATCATTGCTATAGCTTCTAATAATTTATCAATTCCCATTCGATTAACTAAACGCCGGGAAGTAAATAATATAGGACGATTAGTAGGCCAGTTTAGCTTTGTTCTCGCTTCCTGACGTGATAGATGATTTTGAAAATGATCAATATCAACTCCACCAGGGATAATGTGAATTTTCTCCCAGGGAATTTGGTATTTTTGATGTAAAATCTGACCAAAAGCTTTACTAAGAACAATAAAGCGATCGCACCGATTATAAGTTATTTTTTCAATTAGCTGTTTTTTTAACCAAATATTAAATTTTTGATTTACCACTTCCTCTTGACTTTCCGCCGCCCAAGGGCCATGAAAGTTAAAAGTAATCGGTATATCCTTGGGTAAAATATCTAAAATAGGAAAACTATATAATGCAAAATGTAAATTAATTGCATCAGGTTTACCCAATCTAGTTTTTTGAAAGTTATGGCGAATAGACCATAATCTATGGCTAATTTTAGTGTTTGGATCAGCTAAATTAGTCAACTTAATCTTTGTATTTTGGTCATCTAGTGGTAAACCAACTCCACATAATTCTACTTGATCTTGATATATTGCTAATTGATGAGTTAGTTCATAAATATATCGTTCTAATCCTCCAGGATGTTTAGGAAACCAACCAGTACCTAAAGTTAAAATAGATGCTGAACTAAATTTTCTATCTTGACTTTCCACTTCCTTAACTCCTCTCATAGATAAATTCAGATTATTTATTGTGAGCGCTATTTTTAATAATTTTCTCCATGTAAAGACAATTTATTTTCAGCATGATCTTCTAATACAGTCATCAGAAATATAATCAGCATAAATTTACAAAAAATATTTTTATATAAAACATATATCAAGTTTTTGTAAGTATTCAAGAAAAATGTGTTATTGAATACAGTTTTTATATCGCAGGGGGAAAATCCTTATTATATCTAGATTTCAAGGATTAATAATGTCCTAATCATATTCGCTACAGCTATATCAATTATAAAATGTATTAAATTGAACATTTAAAAATCCAAAATATAATAAAAATTTTATCTAAACATATTTAGTATTGATGTCTTACATATAATTTTAATTATTAAGGATATGTATTTTATTGATAAAGGTTTAATGAAATCATATCCAAAAGAATATTTATTTGTTAGTTTATGGATAACTATTTACAAAATATGATTACATAGGTGTATTGAAAAACCTAATGATACAAATTTTAGCTTGTAGTTAGCTTTTTTCCCTTCACTTCACCTATGTTTTGACTGCAATCAAAGTAGATTAAGTAATGTAAAAAAGACTTTAGCCCTTAAATTATGACTAAAATCTTCTCTACGATATCCTGGGTGAACAGTACAAATTTTACATTATTTCAGCATATTCTACTTAGGGCAAATTTTCCCATCTATTAGTTAATGAAGATTTTGATATGAATCGTAAAAAATCGAGAAATTTGAGTAAAATTCGTTACCAGATTAATAGCTATATCAATAGTTTATTTCGCAGTAAATATGGCAATAAGAAAATAATCTTTAATATTTTACTCGGTGTCACCTGCGGATTAACAGTGACATTTGCAGGAATGACAATGGATTTAGCAACAACTAAAACATCTTCCACACCAACAACATCTCCCACACCAACAACATCTCCCACACCTGCAACATCTCCCACACCTGCAATATCTCCCACACCTGTAATATCGAAAAATTCTGAAGTTAACTATGTTACTTCTTGGTTAGGAAATACCATTGGTGGTGGTGAATTAACAGTACAAAATAATATCGAGGCCATGTATGTCCAAGATGATGGAACAGTATATACAAATAGTGTTTGGGATGAAGCTGGTAAGGAAGCAACAGTATATAAAGATGGTCAACCTATTTTAGCTTTAGAAGATACCCATGGTTGGAGTCGTTTAGGTGGTAAGGCAATCACTGTTGATAGCAAATATATCTATATGGCTATGTCTCAAGGTGAACTAGATGCCACGAAAAAACATTATCCACCAAAAGGTCAAATTTGGTACTGTGTTAGACGTTATGACTTAAAAGGAAAACCTGCACCTTTTAAGAAAGGAAATGGCTGGGATAAAAGTATGTTAATTACTAGCCAAAAACATGAAGTTACTGGATTAGCAACAGTAGGTAATAAACTATTTGTCAGTAATGCTGGTGAAAATATGATTCGGGTTTATAATACCGAAAACATGGAGGAATTAAATAGTTTTACCATTCCTAATCCTAGACAAATCACCATTGACAAAAAAGGTAACTTGTGGATTATTCAAAAGAAACAAGGTAGTAAATTTGCCAAAATCACCAATTATTCTCCAACAGGGAAAAAATTAGCCAACGAAATAACAGATATTAACGAACCATCAGCATTAGCCATTGATAATCGAGGAAGATTATTAATAGCAGATAATGGAGTTAACCAACAACTGGTGATTTATAACATTAATAATCAACCAGTGCGTGTAGACACATTTGGGGATAAAAAAGGGATTTTCGGTGGTGTACCTGGAGAAATTAAAACTACAAAACTCTATGGTATTACAGGAATTGGTACAGATGCCGCAGGCAATTTTTATATCAATAATAATGGCTTTAGAAACTCAGGTACAGATTTAAGAAAAATTTCCCCAGCAGGACAAATACAATGGCAATTACTAGGATTAATATTTGTAGATAATGCAGATACAGATCCGCAAACAGACGGTATGAATCTATTCACAAAACAAGAAAAATATGTGATGGATTATAGTAAACCTGCTGGTAAACAATGGACTTATCAAGCCTATACAATTAATCCCTTTAAATATTCTCAAGATCCTCGTTTACATACATCCCCAGATGCTACTTTTGTCCGGCGTATTCAAGGGAAACCTTTTTTATTCCTGACAGATATGTATAATAGCTTTTTACAAATTTATCGCTTTCAACCAAAAACCGATGGTAATATTGCCATTCCGGCGGGAATGTTTGTCGGTACAAATGAAGGAGGTAAGTCCATTTCTGGAAATTGGCCACCCCATCAACCCACACAAGGAGAATGGATTTGGCGTGATATTAATGGTAATGGTGCATTTGAAGAAAATGAGTATGACATCAGCAAAGATTATCCCTATATGGGCGGTTGGTGGGTAGATAGCAAAGGTGATATTTGGAAAACATTACGAACTGAAGATGGTATTCGTCGTTATCCTTTCCAGGGAATAGATGCTAAAGGAAATCCCATCTATGCCTATAGTTCAATGGAAAAAATCAAGACTCCTGCTATCTTTACTGATTTGCGAAGAATTGAGTATTTTCCTGAAACAGATACTATGTATTTATCAGGATTTACTACTGAACATCCAGCACTAACAGATCAGGCCAAAGTAGTAGGATCAGAAATTGTTCGTTTTGATAATTGGAGTCAAGGAAATCGTACTCCCAAATGGCGAACTGTTATTCCCTACGATACCACAGGTAAACAACAAATTGCTACCGCAGCCATGAGTGTAGCAGGTGATTATGTATTTGCTGTTACCTTCAAAACCGCAGAGGTATATGTTTATAAAGCTGCAACTGGAGAACTGGTGAAAAAGATGAGTCCAGGGGTAGAAGTTGGTAAAGAAAGTGGTTGGGTTGATATTCCTTATGGTATCCGTGCTTTTCGTCGTGATAATGGCCAATATCTAGTATTTGTGGAAGAAAATTGGAAAGGAAAGGTATTGGTATATCAGTTCACAATTTAAAGGTGACAGTTTCAAGAGTTAAATAGGTATTTAGATCCCCCTAAATCCCCCTTAAAAGGGGGACTTTGATTAATTTATTCCCTTTTTCAGGGAGGTAAGGGGGGATCTATCCACCTCCTAATTAATTTTTTATATACAGCACTTTTAAAGTAAATGAGGTACAAAAATTTTATCAACTAATTTTCAATATTGACGTTTAATCTGTGAAATTCTGGAATCCGTCTAATCAGTAATTCTGACTTTGCTTGACGTTTAATCTGTAAATATTGATATTTTTATTGATTTGATAATTTTCTGATGAATTTATTTTAAAAATCAAATTTCTTTGCAGAATTTTAACTATCATAATAATAGTTATGTCAAGTATTTAATGTAAAAAAATAATATTTAACATAATTATTATCTATAAAATATAGAAGTTGTTCTTAAAGAGATTTACTAACAGGAATAGTAATTATGAATAAAAAACAAGCACTAATTTTTTTAGAGAAATTAATTCCCCAGAATTTGCTGAATCAGCTACAATATTTTCATTCTCGGTTAATTTCATGGTGGATTTTGCATTGGGGAAGTCACCCTTTAAAATTTTCTCAAAAATCAGCAATGGTTTTTTCTCCTCATCAAGATGATGAAACCTTTGGTTGTGGTGGAATGATTGCCCAGAAAAGAGAAGAGGGAATACCAGTGGTAGTGACTTTTTTAACAGATGGTAGAGGTTCTCATGGTGCAGATTGCCAAATTCAAAATCAAATGATCCAGATTCGTCAACAGGAGTCTTTAACAGCGTTAGATATTCTAGGAGTCAATAGTGCCGATATTCATTTTTTGAATTATCCAGATGGCAGTTTAACAAGTTTAAATTTTCCATCACAGGAAGAGATAATTAATCAAATTTCCGAACTCCTGAAACGATATCAACCAGGAGAAGTTTATGTACCTCACCGTAAAGATTGTCATCAAGATCATGAAGCAACATATAATTTAGTAAGACAGGCAATTGCACAATCCCAGATTACAACAGAATTATTACAATATCCTATTTGGGTATTCTGGCGATCGCCCTTATTTATTCTTTTGAAATTACAAGATATTGCTGCGGCTTACCGATTATCAGTAACATCAGTAAAGGGAAAGAAACAAAAAGCCATTGCTGCCTATTCTTCCCAAGTGCAAATGCTACCTCATGGATTTATTGATCAATTTTTAAATTGTGAAGAAATATTTTTTAAATAAGTTTAGTTTTTAGTTAATAATTAAGATATGAAAAGGAACAAGTAATTAGTTAATAAATTATCTATAAGTGATTTTAAATTAGATAATTTGGTAATCATTTTGACTTGATTTCCTCTAAAGTATCATCTGGTAAGTATCTGAAAATCTGCCATAAATAATTATCGTGGAGAAGATAAAAATGCGGATTCTACATATTACGAATCATCTGCAAAAAATTGGGAACGGCATTGTCAATGTGGCTGTAGACTTAGCCTGTTTACAAAGTAAAAGCGGTTTAGATGTAGCTGTAGCATCTGCGGGAGGAGAATATGAACAACTATTAGCAGATTATGGTGTTTGTCATTTTTATCTTAATCAAGGTCGCACACCATTTAATTTAATTAAAGCTATTTGGGATTATCGTCAAGTTATTAAAGATTTTCAACCAGATATTGTTCATGTACACATGATGACAGGAGTTGTTTTAGCAGGAATTTTTAGAAAAAATCGAGAATATCATTTAGTTTCTACTGTCCATAATGAATTTCAACATAGTGCTGTATTAATGGGATTAGCAGATCAGGTCATTGCGGTCAGTAATGCTGTAGCTAATTCTATGATTAAACGTGGTATTCCCTCTCACAAATTGCGAGTAGTCAGTAATGGAACTTTAGGGAGTCCTCGCCATAAAAATCTTCAAGATTATCAACCTCTACCTCTAGAAACTCCATCTATTACTACTGTCGCTGGGATGTATAACCGTAAAGGTATTTTTGAATTAATTGAGGCATTTAAAATCATTGCTACAGATTTTCCTCAAGCACATTTATATTTAGTAGGAGATGGGCCTGATCGTTCTTTATTTGAGGCGATGGTGAAAAATACAACTTTAAATAATCGTATTCATTTTGAAGGATTCCAAGCAGAACCACAACGTTATATGTTAGCTACAGATATCTTTGTTTTGGCTTCCCATTGTGAATCTTTTGGGTTAGTTTTAACAGAAGCCAGAGAGGCAGGTTGTGCCATTGTTGCTAGTGATGTGGATGGCATTCCTGAAACTTTAGATCATAGTCAGGCGGGGATTTTAATCCCACCCAAAGATATTCAAAGTTTAGCTAGTGTTTTAGCTAAATTATTGAGCGATCGCCAACTTCTAAATAAGTGGAAATTCCGCGCCCAACAAAATCTAGAAAGATTTCATGCAGTACGAGTTAATGAAGAAACACTAGCTATATATCGGGAACTGATGAGAAAAAATAATATTATCAATTTCATAGAATCCAGAGAATTAGCTAATCTTCATTAACTCTTTTTGACTAATGTGCATCGCAATTCCTGTTTCATAATAAGCAGCTTCATTAATAAAAATAGGATAAACAATATCATTGCCTGTATAAACAATTTCCTCCCCACTAAAAGTCATAAACATCGGATCACCAGGATATAAAGGTTCATAATCTCTAAATTGGAGTTGGGGATGAATCATCGCTGCAATTTCCCCATCTTCACCCCGTGGATAATCAATCATACCAATTGATCTATAAACTGTGACGGTGTTATTTTTAAGGAAATTTTTGCCTAAATTATAATTTTCAAAAAAATCTAGGGATGTATAAATAAGCTGCTCAGTTTGTTGAAATAATTCTGCATTTAAAATACTTTGGGCTACGGGCCCAACTTCTAGGGCAAAACCTAAATCAGATAAAGACCGGAGGAACCCACTGCCTTTAGGTTGTTCATGTAGATAAACTTTTACTAAAGGATTTATAGAACTTAACACCGCCGCTAATTCCAGTAATATAGGATGGCGATTTCCTAAAATCAGACATAAACTCATGTTAGATGTCGTGGTATGTAAATCAATAATTACATCTTCAGTATCTAGAAGTTTTGGTTTTAATATTCTTTGTAGTTCTTGCGCTCTTAATTCTTCATAATTAGCAGGTTTAGCCTCACTA
Source organism: Cuspidothrix sp. (assembly GCA_046080565.1). Lineage (GTDB taxonomy): Bacteria > Cyanobacteriota > Cyanobacteriia > Cyanobacteriales > Nostocaceae > Cuspidothrix. The sequence continues at coordinate 29,252 of JBJTUF010000084.1, forward strand.
TTTACCTGCAAAAAACAGCGATTTAGGTCTTTTTCTACATATCTGACCCGTGCAGCAATAGCTTGAGGATTACCCAGCAAAGATAAAGTTTCAAAACTGGATCTATGGACTAAATGGGGATATTTTTGGAATTTCTTAACCAGGTAAATTCCTGTTAATTCATTACCATGGTTTCCTCCTACAATCACTACACGGTTAATTTGATTCATAATTACCTCATTTAATTAATGATAATTCCCAAACTTAGATCCCTGACTTGTAAATAAAGTCAGGGATCTGATAGCAATTTAAAATTTTTGGGTAAGAATTCACCCAGTTAGGAGTCATACCCAGATCCCCGACTTCGTTTATTTATTGTGTCCCTAAATGATCAATTGATCTTAGAACTTGGGGATCTTATTCTGAACTGGACTTACGCAAAACCTACTTCAAATACTGTCATTGTGACGGAAGGAAGCAATCTCAAACCACTAGATTTAGTTAAAATGCGTAAGTCCTACTGAAAATACACGTTAGTTTTAATTATAGAGGCATTAGGTATGAGAACGCCTCTAGATTGGGTTTTAGTGCTGAATTCTGCTGTAATATTTGTGTCCGGCCATGGCCATGGCAAAAAATCCCCACATAATCATACCTGCAATACTCAGCATTCCGCTATATATAATCAACTGAGCGCAACAACTGATACCAATAGCGCGAGATACACTAATAAAACTATCAAATTTTCCTTCAGTATATTTACTAGCAGTAAAAATCATCAATATTAAGCCACCAATATAAGGGATAGCACCGATCCAACCCAAGGTGAAAAACATATCTAAAATGCCGCTATCAATAACGACTACCTCTATTTGTCCAGTTTTTTCATTCACTTTCCAAATATTACCAAAGCCGTTACCGACAACATTAGAAAGAGCTAGACTGAGGTTACGATCATAAGCTGCGGATCTATCTCTAAAGCTAGTATCTTTTTCTAAATTAGAAAAACTTTCTAATCGAGTAGTAATAACTTTAGAAAGAGGTTCAATTGTCACCAAGGGGATAATACATATTGTCATCGCTAAGATGATAATAATTAACCGTTTTTGAATCTGGGGTTTAACAGAACCAAACAGGATAATCATGCCTAAAAACCAGCCACCCCAACCAGTGCGAACTTGACAGAGTAAAAATGATAAATAGCCAACAGCAGAAGCAGGAAAAATTAACAGACCAGAACTGGTAAATAATATTAATAATCCAGCTTGCATGACAGTACCAAAAGGACCGGGTGAGTGTAGTGTACTCCAGACACGCATTCCAAAGGGAACAGGATTACCAGCACTGGTAAACATTTCTGATTTGATTAACCAATATTTATCCCATTCTGGTGCAACAACAAATTGATAAACCCCATACGCACCAATTAAGAGAATTGCCCAAATAAATAACCTTTGAATATGTTGGCGATAACTGGGATAATCTCGCCAATTAGCAAAGAGATGAAAAGCAAAAATTATTGGACTTAGCCAATCTAAAAAACTGCGAATTACGGGAATGGGTTCATTGTAAATAATCCCAACTAAAAAACCATAACAAACTCCGATAAAAGCTAAAATAAATGGCAATCCTCCCTGGCGGGAAATATTAGGTAAATGTTTTAAAAAAGTGATTAGGGTGATAAATACCACTAAGTAAGGACTAATTAACATTTGTCGGGTAGTATCCCAGCCAATTTTATAGTCAACTAAACGGGTAATTAAGGGAGTAATAAACCATATAGTCCAAGTGAAACCAATATAGTGAATGGGATGCCGCAAATATAAAAATATTGCTACTATTAGAGCCGTGCTAGGAAAAACAAGTCTTAAACTAGCTGTACTGGCAAAGTAGCAAACTGTTGTGAGCAAGATAAAAGCACAGATCACTAGCCAACTTTGGGCAGATCGATCTTGGGGAGAGAATTGTTTTTTTAAAACAGTATTAAACAGTAGAGTATTGGTAATCACGTTAATATCTAGATAGTGCAAAAAGTCAGAATTGAGGAGTTCAGGAGTATGGCTAACGCCACGCTATCAGGATTTCAGAATATGAAGAACTTTTTTCTTTTATCTTCTTGTTCCTTAAATATTTACTGTAAAAATTTGGATGTTGCCAAAATTAATTAATAGCCAAAATGGCGATTAGCAAGATTTAATTTGGCTGATTGCGTTTTATATTCTTGATAACCTAACCATCTACCTTGTAAAGATGCTCGTAATTTTTTAGTGGCAAGTTGTTGGTCTTTGTTAAAAAATCTTAACCATTGACAAATGCCAAAACTTTCTCTAGTTCCTACTAAAATTGACCATAATAAAAATACAATTTGTCGCCAAGGGGAAAGATGTTCTAATAAAACTAAGGTTTCGTTATGGACGAGATTAATTAGGGCAATGTCATTGAAATTATGGCGTTGATCTTCGTCAAAACGTTGGGCAGGATAATGATCTACAGAAATATTAGGATCGTAAATTATTTTCCAACCAGCACGCTTAAGAGTGAGGGTAAAGGACATTTCAAAATGTACCTGTGCGCCTGTACCTCGCATTCTTTCATCAAACTTTAATTTCCCAATTGCTTGGGTACGAAAACTCATATTCACACCTTTGAGAATATCCACTTCACGGGGCGCGCCGATGCCTAGATGATGGTTGCCAATAACGCGCCCCCACCATTGCAATTTGCCAACGAGGGGACGCGAACCATCTTCTAATTTGTCTCCTTGATAAATCCAATCGCGCCCACCAACGCCACCAATGGCATTACTAACACTAAAATGGGTGTTAATTTTTGCTAACCAATCAGGATGGGGAGCAGCATCGTCATCAGTAATGGAAAGAATGTCTCCCTGTACACAGGCTAGTCCAGCATTAAGCGCCGCTACTACTCCCGGCTGGGTAACGGTGACAACTTCTAAAGGTAGGAGATAGGGGGGAAATTGATCGAGAAATTGCCATGTATCTGCGTCTGTATCTCTGACGACGATAATGGCCTGATCAACGGATTTAGTTTGCTGTTGCAGGGCTTTCAGGCAACGAGCTAAGTCTTGAGGGCGGCGATAGGTGGGGATGAGAACTGTGTTTCTCATTAATAATTAACTCCTCAAATATATCTAAATATTTTTGTGCCATTTTTGACCAGCTATGTTGTTGGGCAATGGTACGGGCGGCTTTACCCATTTGTTGACGCAGAGAGCGATCGCTGGCTAAAATAGACAAACTTGCAGCTAAACTATCAACGTTATCCGTTTCTGAGAGGACAATTCCCGCTTCTGGTGTGACTAATTCTGCCCCTCCTGTAGCGGTGGCGGTGATCACAGGTAAACCCGAAGCTAAGGCTTCTAATAATACAAGAGTGCAAGCTTCATAACGGGAAGGAAAAACAAAAAAATCGGCGGCTTGCATAATTTTAGCTACGTCTCGACGATATCCCAAAAAATGCACTCGTTCACTGATACCTAAATTATTTGCTAGTTCTAAAAACGGACTTCCTTGGGTATCTCCTACTACAGCTAAATGTAAATTCGCAACTTTTTTTAATGCTTGTAATACCGTATCTAAATTTTTTCTCGGTGTGCGAATATCCCCAGCGAATAAAGCCAAGGTGACATTTTCTGGTAATGCTAATGAACTCCGAGCAGTTAAACCCGGATTAAATTCTTCTAAGTCTACACCATTAACAATTACCCGGATTTTTTGACGAGGGACAGTAATATTAACTAATTCTGTGGCGACTTTTTCCGATACAGCGATGACAATTTTAGCTTGCTGGAAAGCTTGTTTTTCCCAATAGGCATTAGCCGCAGTGAATAACCATTGATATAAACCGTAAAAATCCTTACGGGTACGGAAAATATGTACAGGCGATCGCCACCAAGAACTATGGACAAAATGCACAGCATTGACATCTACTGCCCCCGTGGTAATCGCACCATTGACTTTAATTAAATCAAAATTAGACCGATTTTGTTCTAACCAAGCCGCACTTCTCTGAGCAAAAATTAAGTTACGAATAAATTCTGTAGGATAGCTAGAAACGGGAATAAAAACCCAATTTACAGCCGGATTTTCTGCTAATTCTGGGGCAATTTCACTAGCTACTAATGTTAAATTATGACCTTGGCGAATAGCTTCTTTTACTACTTCATAATTAACACGGCCTTGTCCATCACCTTTGCGAACTTTGTGTGTCACAATACAAATTTTCACTGATAACCTCTCTGGATTTAATTTAGAATTTTAATGAACCACGAAGAGACTAAGTATGTAGTATGTAGGTTGGATAGAACGGAGTGAAACCTAACATTGTTCAAGGTTTGTTAGGTATCGTTCCTCAACCCAACCTACAATTATTCCTATGCAAGTTTCAATATTTTTCTGGTGATGATATGAGGAATAAAACTCAGAGTTAAAGCTACTAAAGTACGGAAATTAAATTTTTGCTCATGTAAAGTTTTCCAGAAATAAGGACGGGAGGCGGCAATTTGTTGATCTAATAATAAACCAATACCTAAAGTTGTATTCGCTGTTAACCAAAGTTTTTTAAAGTGATGATAAAATTCTTGTAAATTTTCATCTTTCATAAAAATTTGATAACAGAATATTTCACTTTTAGCCTTACGAATTTTTGCTTGAATACTGCGTCTACCACTAATCATAGTATCAGTTTGTTCATGTTCCCGATATTTAGTTAATTTTTCAGAGACATAGTAAACTCCGTAACCAGAAAGACAACAAATATAAGTTAAATATAAATCCCACATTCCCCCAACTTCGGCAGGAATAGTATGCCAATTAATTAGACCATTACGAATTATACAAGCTGCTGCCGTAGGAATACTTTTATCAACTAAACCCATTTTAGTAAAATTTTTATGAATACCCTCAGCAATTTGATCTCGTTTATAACTGCGGCTATTTTGTTCCGTAGCCCCAATATTAATTTTACTATCACTATCTATAATATATTGATCACAAAATGCTAAAACTAAATAGGGATTTTCTTCTAAATGTGGTACAAGTTTAGCTAAAAAATCCTCATTCCATAGATCATCATCATGGAGACTAGCCACATATTTACCAGTAGCAATTTTAAATCCATGAAACTGATTAGCTAACATCCCAATATTTTCTGGATGACGATGAAATTTGATCCGTGGATCGTTAAATGATTCTATTAAAGATTGGGGATTTTCTGAACTACAATTATCACAAACTATAATTTCAATATTTTGATAAGTTTGCTCAATTGCACTGGTAATTGCTTCCTTGAGATATCCTATACGGTTATAGGTGGGAATAATGATACTAACTAAAGGTGATGGCAATTGATTATTCATATAACAGGTGACAGTTTACAGGTTATAGATAAAAAATTTGAAAAGATGTACTCCTGGATTTTTACATTTATTAATCAGAGATTAAATGGTTTAATAACTGACGTATATTCCCATATAATTTAGTAATCATAGAAATTAATAAATCCAAAAATTTGGAGTTATTAGGTATTTTATAATCAGGGATATTAGCGATATTCTGGGATTTTGCATATTGGCGGCAAGATTCCCAATCGTATTTCCAAATATCTTCTATCCAAAAACGTCTACATCCATATTTGTAGAAATAACGTAGCACTTCAACATCATAGGAGTAATATTTTTGTTTAATAATTGTGTGCATATCAATGTTTAAATCTTCCCAATTAGTAAACCACTCATGAGGACAAGCTTCTAATTTACCAATTTTGAAATACTCAAATTTGTAAGGATGGCGCAATCGTCTACTCAGAGGATTGGTATCTTTTAATATATTTTCTATGACACTGTACATACGTATTTTTGCAGCATGAGCATCTAACCGAACAAAGGCATAGTGGAGAATTTTAATATCATGAATATCTAATCTGGTAGCATATTCAGGCATAGGAATTCTGACACTATGAATTTTTTGAGGTTTATGTTCTGCACCATCATCAACATAACCAAGAGGTGTGAGAATTCCAGTTCTGATACATTGATGAGTAGTGTCAAATAAATCAGGTTTTTCAAAAAATAATACTGTTCCTGGTTTGGCTTGTAATATTGTTTGCCAACTTGCTGTTTGAGTGGCATTAGCAGCTAGAATTTCATCAGCATCTAAAGCCAAGATAATTTTATGTTCTTGTACTAAATTTCTAGCCGTCTCAATTAATAATAGTTGTCGTTCAGCTTCGTTAAAATTTTCGGATTTATTTTCGATTAAAATTACTTTAGGATATTTTTTACAAATAGCTTGACTGCCATCAGTGGAATTTTGATCAGCAATAATAATGTAATCTGCAAATTGGCTGGTAACTGATAAAAAACGATCTAAAATCCATGCTTCATTTTTTACAGGTGTAATGACGACAATTTTTGGTATTTGTGTATTCATGGTAAGTTTGGTTATCAAGTATATAAGTATCTAGATCCCCGATTTCTAAGATAATGTTTAAAAAGTCTTGATTAATTCAAAAACTTTTAGATCCTGCTAAATTCTCTTAAAAAGTGAACCTTGACTCTAGTTTCCCCCCTGAGTAAAGCTAGGAGGGATCTGCAAATACATAACATCATCATCGAGAACTTTGGAAATCACTTCTAAGATGATGTTAATCTTCCTCAATATTTACTTCTTCCGAGAATGGAAATCAGTAATAGTTTGATCATAAATTTTTTCTAGTTTTTGAATATGAACATCCATCACAAATTTTTGCTCAAATAAGTTCTGACCTTCTTCACCCATAAGTCGAGCTTGATGATAATTTTGTGCTAATTCATTAATAGCATTTGCTAATTTTTGAATGTCATCAGGAGGTACTAAAATACCGGTTTGATAGTTATGAATATATTCAGGAATACCACCACTAGCACTAGCAATAATGGGGCGACAATGGGCATAAGCTTCTAAGGTGACTAAACCGGCTGGTTCTGGCCATAAACTGGGAAAAACTACAGTAAAACACTGTTGATAAAGTGCTTCTAATTTTTCACTATCACACCAACCATGCCAAGTAATGCGATCGCCTAAACCCATTCTTTCTGCTAATTCGATCATTTTCGGTTTTCCCCAACCTTCCCCAGCAATATCTAACTGAATTTTAGGATCAGTTTTTGCTAATGCTTTGAGTAACCATGCTAAACCTTTATAGGGAACAATACGACCGACAAAAAGAATACGTTGCTGGTCATGAATTTCTGAATTTAAAGGAATAACCGGATATTGAGGTCTTTCAACAGCACATAGTAACGTAATAATTTTATCAGGAGATACACCATTAAAAATCATCTCTTGCCGCACATAGTTACTATTAGCAATTAAAGTAATATTCAGGTTTGCTATATCTTTTAAAAAGCGGGAAGTATTTTGCCAACGGTTAACAATATTTTCCGGTCTACGACTACCACAACCATCTATTAAATGTCCCCAAGTACATCCTAAAATGTGCATTGAACGATTACAAATTTTTCCCCGATCTGCTAAATATTTTGTACCACTTGAACAATAACTAGAATGATTATGAATAGTTAAAACTGCTGGACATTCTTCCCGAAAATATCTCAACATATCAGGATCATGAATATGCAGTAATTCATACTCACTTTGATTAATATTTTTCAAAGAACCGATGACAAATTCTTCCGGTTGAGTCCCATAATTAATTAACTCAGAATTTTGGGAATTAATCAAAGCAGCTATATAAGTTTCTAGTCCACCACCACCAACAATATCCACAGGAGAACAGTGATATATTTTTTGTTGATTTCCTATGGTGTTATTTTTAGTTAACATTATTTTTCCACCTAATGAAAAACGGGTGTAATTAAACCTTGATCTGCAAATATTTCCGAAAATTGTTGTTGATAAATTTCCTGATTATATTTTTCAGCAGTAATTCTTGCTCTTCTACCCATTTCTGCTCTCATATCCTCATTTTCAGCTAAAAATCTGAGTTGATTAGCCATAGTTTCTACATCTCTAGGAGGAGCAATAAAACCATTGATGCTATTATTTACCACATCCGCAGCACCACAATTAGAAGTAACAACTACAGGTAATCCGCAAGCCATCGCTTCTAATGCCACTAAACCAAAACCATCTTCTACAGAAGGCAAAACCAGAACCGAAGATTTACCAAAAACTTTGGTGGGATTATCTTGACTAAAATTCCAAAATTCCTGTTTGATATTCGGATGTTTACTTAATATTTCCGTCATAAATTTCTTTAAGCCGCGAGTAGATACACCACCAATAATCAATAATTCTGAATTGGGAATATCAGCTTGTAAAAAAGCCTGAACTAAATAAGGTAGCCCTTTTCTTGGTTCAATAGTTCCTACATAAATGGCCCGAAAAACTTGATCTGTTTTTAAAGTAGGATGAAATCTATTAGTATCTACAAAAGGAGTGACAACTTTAATTTTTTCTGCTGCAAATCCAGCTTGAATAAAAGTTTGTTTAGCAACTTCAGAAAGGACAATAATTAAATCTGCTTGTTCACATTCACTAGCAAATCTTTTCAGCATTTTGGGATTCATACTAGCCACAGTTGAATCAGATAAAAAATCTAATTCTTGCTGAATTTGTTGCTGCATAAAAGGCAGATAATTATTCAAACAATATAACCACGCTTTTGCACCTTCAGCTTTAGCCGTTTGAAATGCTAAATCAGTTTGTCCTGCTACCCCCATAATTAAATCACAGGGAGATGATTTTAATTTTTTACTTACCTGTTTGTCAAAATATAAGTCACTTAACAACACAGCTAAATCATGACGACGACGTAAAACAGGTGCATTTAATAATCTACGACTCCAGATAGAACTACCAACAGGATATACAGGAAAATCCATTTTTGGTGCTGTTAAACCACTACAAAATACTGTTAGATATCCTAATTTATTTAATCCTAATGCAGCATTTTCTAAACAAACACCTTGTCCCCCTGTACCTAAACCAGTATTGCAAGTAAGTGTAATTTTCATAAATAATTAAAAGTTGTATTTCAACAAAGACTGTGAAAAATTTTTAAGTAGTCTTGAGCTAAATTTTGATAACTTAATTCATCGTGTAAATAAGTCCGATCAAAACGTAAAGGAAAACCAGAAAATTTAGCACTAGCAATATGAGCAATTACAGCTTTCATCCCTTCAACATCTGTAGGTTCTACTAGCCAAACACCCGGTTTATCTTGTAAATAATCCCAATTTTCACCGTAAGGTACAGCAGCTAAAATCGGTCTATCTGTCATTAAATATTCATAACTTTTGCAGGAAATTCTGCCACCTCTTGTACCATCTGGACGATTTGGTAAAGTTATTAATAATAAATCTGCTTGTCTAGCTAATTGAATCGCTTGAAAGTGAGGTAATGAACCAGAGACCTTAACTACATCGGTAATATTTTGGTTTTCTAAAACTCTATTAACAACAAATTCAGGAAAACTATTCCCATAAACCGAGAGTTTAATTTTGTTTTCCCATTCTAACTTTTGAGCAATTAGTTGTTTAATTGCCTGACCTATAAAAACTGGGCTAGAACTACGATAATCAATTTTTGTCCTTTGATAATTTCCCCATTCTAGCCAAGCTTGATAAAGTTTTTTAAATAGGCTTTTTTCTTGATGTAAATGATAGAAGTTATACCAACCATTCATCCCACCTATATAAATCACCTCGAAAGATGAATTATCATTTTCAGAGCTAATAGGATTTGCAAAATCTAGAGGATCTGCACCACAACGAATTAAATGAAACTTGGATTGTTCAGATTTAGATTGACGATTTTTAACTAACTCTAAATTGAACTGAGAAACATAAACTACCGCATTTGCTTGTTGCACATATAGATTTTCTAACCAAAGTTCTAGATGATGATGTAACCAACTAACTGTGTTAGGGTGCATATCAGTACAACTGAGTGAATCATCTAAACTAACTACTAATGGTAAACCTGTGAGCCATTTTAGTGCTATCCCTACTAACCCGGCAGAATAGGGCATCATAATCACTAAAATAGCATCTGGTTTTTGTTGTTTAATTAATTTATAGCCTTTAAATATTGCAGGAACAATCCAAAATATTTCTCGATCTGGCCAAATTAATAATGTTAATATTTTTCCTAGTTTAAGTGTTTCTAACCATGTAATCAAACCTTGAGGATACCAACTTTTGCTATGATGAATATTAGGGTTATTTGTTAAATAACCAGCCTCCGTACCTGTTAATACATTGATTTGCCAAGTTTTCTGAAATTCTGCCAATAGTTTATTAGCTCTATGGGCAATTGGTGTTTTTAAAGGTGGTAAATCATGGGCTATACAAAATAGTTTTGGCTGATTTGATGATTTCTCTACCCAATTTTTTTTGAAATGAGCAGATTTTTTGAATTTCCGAAAATTCCCGGATATAAATTCTAGGAAAGTATTGTTCATTTCTCTTGATTTTTAGGGAATTGATAATTGATGCAAAAATTTGCTGATGGATAATTTCTGTACGGGTGAACGTCCCTCCGCCCCGACTGACTCGGTGAATTCTTACTTAACTGTCATTATGAGGAGCTAGTTCATATTGCATTTGGTGATATTGCCAAAGTTTACCTTGCATTTCTAAAAGTTCTTGATATTTACCCTGTTCAACAATTCTTCCTTGTTCTAAAACTACAACTTTATTGGCTTTGGAAATAGTAGAAAGACGGTGAGCAATCACAATTACTGTCCGTCCCACTGATAGCTGTTCTAGTGACTCTTGAATTAAACGTTCAGAGACAGAATCTAAAGCACTTGTAGCTTCATCTAAAATCAATATTTCTGGATTTCTTAGTAATGCTCTGGCGATCGCAATTCTTTGTTTTTGTCCACCGGATAAACGCACACCTCTATCTCCTAATTGGGTTCTAAATCCTTCAGGCATTTCCTGAATAAATTCTAGAGCATTTGCCAGTTTAGCCGCTTCTTTAATTTCTGCTTCTGTCGCATTAGGTGTACCGTAACTAATATTTTTCCAAACAGAAGTATTGAAAATAAATGTATTTTGACTTACAACTGCTATCTGACGACGCAGAGAGTCAATTTCAAATTTCCGAATATCTACATCATCTATATAAATATAGCCTTGAGTGGCATCATGGAAGCGAGGAATTAAATCTGCCAGTGTTGTTTTTCCTGCCCCAGATCCACCGACTAAAGCTGTCATTTCACCTTGTTTAATGGAGAGAGTAATATTATGTAAAACTCGTTGATTATGATTATAATCAAAATCTACAGATACTAAATCAATAGATCTTTTTAAACCTGGAAATTGCAATGAGCCATTTTTAAAGTAGATTTTATCATCAGATTTTAATAGCTCTTTGATATTTTCCACTGCTCCTGCTTGGGTAGTTAAAAAAGCCATAACTCCATTGATGTCTTGAATCATAGGTATAATCCTAAACAGGACAAAAAAGAAGGTTAATAAAGCCGAAACCTGCATTAAACCTGTAGTTAATGCCAGAATAATCATACTAATGAGAATTAGGGTAGATACACCTTCGGCTATAGGTCTAACTGCTAAGGAAATTATATCAATACTTTTTACGGTATTAACTATTTTTTCACTGGATTGATAATATCTTTTTCGCTCAAATTCTTGAGTAGAAAAAGCATGAATTGTACGGATACCTTCAATAAATTCAAGAGTTCTAGAAGTAAAATTATCATTAGCTGTAGTAATACCAAAACTACGTTCTCTAATTTGTTTATTTAAAGTGGATAATCCTACAGCTACGAGACTAAATAATAAAATTGCAACTATGGATAGTTTCCATGAAAGTATAAACAATGAAGTAGAATAGACAATGACTGCGAAACTTCTAGTTATGAAAAAAGCGATACCACCAAATAACTGTCGAATTCGCTCCATTTCATTAGTGAGTATATTCACTAATTCTCCCGATTTTTTATGATTAAAATAATTGAGAGATTGTGCTGCCAACTGTTCAAAAATTCGTTTACGAAGACTATCTACTAAACTTATTTCACTAAAATTAACGCAAACTTGCCCTAAATAATTAAAAGATGCCCGTATACAGGTAGTAATTAATATTAAAGCGGATATTCGGTATAATCGCTCTGTTGCTGAAGCATTAATTCCTAAAATTAAAATATCAAACCATTCAATTCCTGTTTTCACAGGTTCACTTCCAGGAGTGGTTAAGCTTTGCAAAAAAACCAATAAAAATCCTAAACCAAAGCCTTCAAAACTTGCCGCTAAAATTGAAAATACTAAGGCTAAAATTGCCACAAGTCGAAAGTTTTTAAATTCTTGTAAAATTAAGTGATTATTTTTCCAGAAATTTGTATCCTTAAATATTTTCCAGAATAATGGAACAAATTTATCAATCATAAAATTTGACATGATATTTTTCTGAGTTAAGTAGTAGTAATTATTGATAATGAGCAATTCAATAATTATGAATTAATAGTAGATAATTCCTGATTTTATTCCTAGCTTACAAATCATCAATAAAGATTTTTAATCATTTATTAATCTTTACCTTGGTAATATCAAGATGTAAGATCGGAGATTAAATAGATCATTCATCCTCCAAAATGCTAAACCAGGAAACATTTTGTATTTGCGAGATTCTAGGATTATTTCACAAGTTGATGTTCTTTATTTAACTTATCACACTGAGGGTTTAAACTTAAATGAATTGCATCTTCTAAAGATAGATAATAGGATTCTATTAAGCGGGTTTTCCATTGTAATACATTCACTAAATTAAAGTATTTTTCTACACAGTATTTAGTTATACTAATAATGTGAAAATGTCTGATATTAACTGAGATATTAGTTCTAAACTTAATATTCCGTACTATTTGAAATTTTTCACCCACATACCACTGATAATCAAACAGGAAATTGGGCGATGACATTTGCAACAAGATTAATCCTGGTAGCAAAAATGGACTCATCAACAAGACTAAAAATAAAGCTAAAGTCCAATCTCTGATTCTAGCTAAACCTGTGAAAAATTGATTATCTGTTTGCAGGAACTTTCGATAACCAGGAATATTCATAAATATAGGTTTATTCGCTTCTTCACAAGCATCTACCCAAACTTTAATCATCGCAGGATCAATTTTTGGATCTATACTGACTAAACTAATAGGAGAATGTTTTAAACACTCTATCAGCGACTGTTTATTCTCTAGAGAAGCTAAATATGGCTGTGAAAATGTTTCAGAACTTTTTACTAATAACTTGCCCATGCGCCATTGTAAGCGACAAGATAAAAAACTCAGATGTTCAGATTGATTAGAGATAATAGAGTGATGATTGTGAGTAGAAATAAGAGAGGTTTGCATATATACAGGTAGTGATAAAGTAGGTAAAAATGCAAAGATTGAGTAGTCAGAATATTTAGTTGTAGGAGCAATCGTTGAATCAATAATTCAGTTGATGCGATCTAGGTATGAACGATTGCTACAGGTTAAAATCTTGAGGTTTACTACTATTAGTTTCGCTGGTTCAATCTCTAGAGTATAAGAATATCAAGAAATAGATCATCTATAGGCAACTTCTTCATTTATTCTTTAAATAAAGATTACTTTTTTATGTAATCTATTAAGTTTTCATCAAATGAATTGATTGTAACTAAATAAAAATAATGAATGTTTTACGTTGATTTTTTCTATAGCAATAGTATTTTAATTCTGAGAAAATCTAAGTATCTGTAGGGTATGTTTGGCAAAGCCGTAACCCACCATAAATTTGATTGATGGTGCGTTAGACTCTCGCTAACTTATAATTAGGTAGGCAAAATTAATTATATAAAAGATTTAGATTTGATATAGGGGTAGCGTCCTTCTCCCCGAACTTATGGGGCAACCACAGGTGGTTTGCCCTACCTAATTCATTGGTTTAGGTATTTTCAAAATGTTTAATTAATTTTCCTCAAATAATTAGTGCCTTAAGATTTTGAAAAATCATTTTCATACATCAAATCAGCCATATCAAAATACAATATAAAACCCCCATATTTAATGGAGGTAAATATTTTCTATTAAGTTGAATATTGAGCAAATATTCTGGTTTATTCTTCCATGGCTTGTTGCAGAACTAATTGTTTTGGTTTGACATAAGGTACATAGGTGCTATCAGATGGAGATGCACCATTAGCAACAACACCAATTAAATTTAACTTACTCAACATTTTTGTGGCTTGATTTAGTTGGGTGCGGGTGACTTTACCCATGCTGGCCATCATTACCACACTGCGACAAGATGATGCTGTGAGCATAGCATCCACTAAACCCAGAACTGAGGGGGCATCTATGAGGACTAAATCATAGTTTTGTTCAAAGTTAGCCATCAATTCTATCATGCGAGGAGAACTTAAAAGATGGGCTGGGTCTGGTGGTATGGGTCCAGCAGTCAATATATCAATATAAGATGAGCCAGAGTAGGGAACACTAATGTGATTAGAGATAATTACTTCACTTTCTAACAGAGTAGAAAGCCCTTGTTCATTAGGCAAATTGAGTTGTTTGTGCAGGTTAGGATCGCGTAAATTAGCATCAATTAATAAGACCTTTTTATGCAAACGAGCCGCACTCATGGCTAACCCTAAAGCTAGGGCTGATTTACCATCATCTGGTAAGGCTGATGTTACCATTAAGGATCTTAAATCGGAAACATTATTGAGTAGTTCAATATTTTTATAAATCAGATCTAATGATTCCCAACGGGGTGGAGACTGTAATACTTGAATTGTCCAAGGGGCGAGAACTTCTGGTTTGCCAAATGGCAATTTGATCATTGATTCTCTAGGTTTAGCTGGCGGTAATTTAGGAGTTGTTCCTAATAATGGTAGGGCGGCCTGTTTTTCTAATTCCGCAGTGGTATGTACTGCGTCATCAGAGGCTTCTCGAACAAAAGCAGCTATTCCTCCTAACATTAAACCAATGACTCCACCTAATAAGAGATTTTGTCTCATGTTGGGTCCAGTTTGTTCACCTTCTTGAGGTGGTTCTACTACTTCCCAATTAAATCCACCTTTAGAAAGTTCTTGACGTAATCTTTGTTCTGCTCTTAATAATTGTTCCAATCTTTCGCGGCTAAATTGCAATTGTGGCAAGATGCGATTGTAATAAGCTAACAGTGAAGGAAATCGCTTCAAGTCGGCTTGTAATTGTCGCTCTTTTGCTGCTAAAGTTTGATCACGAGCGCTCAATGAAACTATAGTAGTTTGGGTTTCTACTAACTGCCCAGTGAGGGTAAGATCAATTTCTCCTAGTTGTCCTTGTTCTAAAAGATTATCTCTAGAACTAAAGGCAGAATTACTTTTTTCTCCTAAAGTTCTGGTAACTTCTTTTTGTAAAAGTTGTTTTTGACTTTGTAATTGTTCGGTCAATTTTTGCACACTGGGAGTATCATCTGTAAAACGTAAACGTTCTTGAGCTAAAGCTAGTTCAGTTCTTTGAATTTCATTTAGTAAACTTTGATAGCGAGTAGATTGACTTAAACGAGAAGAAACTAAGGCATTTTGGGGAGAACGATTAAGTTGTACTTGCAAAGATTTTTGTCTTGCTAAGGCTTCTTCATAGAGAGAACGAGTAGTTTGTCTTTCTTGTTGGACTGTATTTAAAGCTGTTTCTAAGGTTCGCGCTTGTGTTTCTGGATCAATTAAATTCTGATTTCGGCGAAACCGTTGGAGATTTGCTTCGGAAGCTGTGACTTCATCGGTAGCTTTTCTTAATTGATCTCTAATGACTTGTAGACCTTTTTGTAACCGTGAATCTTGCTGTTGTTTATTGTATTCTAAATAAACTTGCTCAATGGCATTGAGAACTTTTTTGGTTTTGACTGGATCGTTATCGGTATAATCAACTTGAAATATTTTCGTAGCTACATTATCCTCTGGAGTCTTAATTTGAGTTAAAACTAAGGAACTTTTTAAAGCTACTACGGTAAAATCTGGATATTCTGGTTTGAGTTTATCTACTGCTTTTTGCAGTAGTCCAGAACTCTGCATCAAATTTAATTGAGTAGCGGTGTCTATCTGAACGGTACTATCGGTAAATTGGCTTTCGGCATCAGCAGTTTCTTGTTTCCCTTGATAGTTAGGTTCTATTAACAATTGCATGGTGCTTTTGAAACTGGGCGACGTTTTTAATGTCACGATGCCAGCGATCGCTGTAGAACTGAGAAATACTAACAATAGCCAGGGAAACCGCCGCAGCATGACGGCAAACATTTGACCATAACCAGCTTCTGGTTCGGATATGGGATTTACATGAGGATTTAGACTAGATTGAACCACTTTTATTATCCTTATCTGCGATACACTATGCAAACACCTAAAAATCATTTCAATTAGTAATGCACAAGTTGAGGAGTTTAGAATGAAGAATGAAGAATGAAGAATTAAGAATGAAGAACATTTTTATTTTATTCTCCCTGTTTCCTGTTCCCTGTTTCCTTGTTCTCTGTTCCTTGTTCTCTGTTCTCTGTTCCCTAAATACTTACCTGATTTGATTAATTAAGTTGCCATTTGCCACTAGCGCGATCAATAATTTCCCCAACTTTACTAAAAAATGATTCTTCTGAAAAATTGCTAATGGCATGATCACGAATGGTTTCGTAATTCCAGGCAATTTGTCCAGCTTCTAGTAATGCTGTTTGTAAAGAGCAGGGTGTTTGTCTCTTAAAAAATACTCCTGTTTTTCCTGGTATTTGAGTATCTAATACTCCTCCTGCTCCGTAGGCAATTACTGGTGTGCCACTGGCATTTGCCTCGACTGGAACTAATCCATAATCCTCTAAAGCTGCGACAATAATTGATTTAGCTTTAGAGAATAAGTTTTTGCGTTCTTGATCACTAACGTGACCTAAAAATTGGATGTTGGGTAATGCGTGGGCTTTTAATCTTTCTTGTTCTGGTCCATCACCTGATATTAATAAATTCCAGCCAAGCCAGTTAAAAGCTTCGACTATTATATCAAGACGTTTATAACTTATCATCCGCGCCGATGCCAAGTAGTATTCTTCTTTAGTATCAGAAAAGACAAAGTTGTTGGTATCAATTGGATAGTTAATGACAAGGGCTTGTTTGTGATAAATATTTTGAATTCGTCGGGAGACAATGCTAGAGTTGGCAATGTATAAATCCGGTTCTTGAGCGTATTTCAGGTCTACATTCCGCATCATTTGAAATACTTTTTCAATCACCGGCGCAAAGTATCTATAGTCTCCGTATTCCCGTAAATAAGTTTGTGTATCCCATAAAAATCGGGTAACATTATGACAAAAACAAATATGTTTAGCTTCCGGTTTTTTCCGTACTGCTTTGGCAAAACTGGTGCTACTACTAATAATTAGATCGTAATCTTGGAGATCCAAGGCGCGAAAGGCAGGAAAATATAGGGGTGCTAACATCCGAAAATATTTTACAGCACCAGGAATTTTTTGTAAAAATGTGGTATTAATAATTCTATCGCCGAAATCTATACTTTTTTGGGCATCATATAATGATGTAAAAATATCGGCTTCAGGATAGCGTTTACACAATAATTCAAATACGCGCTCTGCTCCTCCGCGTTGGGTTAAATAATCATGGACGAGAGCAATTTTCATACTGGATTCCCTATAAGCTCAGGATTTACACAAAATGGAATTAAGGTAGGGATAATTCATGAATTACCCCTACTCATTATTTATTTATAAGATCAAACAAGAAGTTGGGGATATTTATTGTTTACAACTAATTTAGGATTGCTATATGTCAATTCAGAGGTTAAATGAAAATATCAGGAAACCTCTGAATTATTTTGTTACTGATTAAATTCCCCTTTTGATCAAATCTGAGCATTTGTTAGCTTTTGTTACCAAAACACTAACTAGCTGTTAACCTCCTGTATTGTGGAGAAACTATTTTGTTAAGGCTAAGGTTTTGGCAGCAGCAAAATAAATTGATTGTTCACCACGTAATCTATCGCACAGTCTATTTTCGGGAAGTTCTACATCATCGTAGGTGAGAACTTGATCTTTGGGAATATCGCGCTTGAGGCGGCATCCTTCGGCTAGACCCATGGGTAAGAGGTTTTCTTGTTGAACTATGGGGGAATTTTCACATTGCCCGTATGTCATGTAATAACCAATACCATCTAGGATGTCTCCGGCTTGGAGGTTAATTTTGGCGGTGGCAACTACATCTACTACTGGCCCGGCGATGGGGGCAAGGACTGCATCATGGAAGAGGACAGCGCGAGCGACGGAGAGGGGAACTTCAAAATGGCAGAGGTGATAGGGGGTGTAGAAGCTGTAGAGGGGTCCTTCACCTAGTTTATAAAGGTTGAGATAGTGCCGTTGTTTGGGGTCTTCGTGGGTGGCAAAGACAAATACTCCTGGGCCTGGTTTAGTGCCGACAACGTAATCAACGATACCGCCTAATTCTTGGAGTTGGTCAATGTCATACATTTTGGTCATTTCATCTACATGACCTGTGTAGTCATAGCCTAACATTCCCCGCTTGGCGACTTTCATGCCGGTGCCGTTGGCGACTATGGCTTGCTCGAAGGAAATTTTTGTACCGTCGGCAAAGCTTGTCACCATGGCGGGATTTTGTCCCCAGCGTTGGGCAAAACCTGCTTGGGTGGTGGGGTTGCGGTAGGGGTCTTGTAAACCTTTGATGTTGCCGCACAGGAGGGGTTTTAAACCGATGCTTTTGACGAAGCGGTAGAGGTTCATTTCTACTCCTGGTTGGTCGCCATCACAGGCGGTGAGGATGACTCCGGCGCGGTCTGCATGGACTTTGAGAATGGGGCCAATTGTTCCATCTAATTCTGCGTTCATGAGAATGACGTGCTTTTGATGAGCGATCGCACACATCACTAAATGAGCCGCGTATTCAATTGTCCCTGTAACTTCGATGATTGCATCTATACCTTCGGCTTGGCATAGTAACATGGCATCTTCGCTGATTGCATATTTGCCTTGATGAATGGCATCTTCTAAATCAGCTAAATTATCAACAACGTTAATTTCCTCAATTCCTGCTTCTAAATAAGCTCGTTTGGCTGTATCAATGTGACGGTTAGCAATAGCAACCAACTCCATTCCTGGTACAGAATTGATAATTTGATTGGCAATGCCTCGACCCATAAAACCAGCACCAATCATGGCTACTTTTACAGGTTTACCTAATACTGCCCGTGCTTCTAAAGCTTTATCTACAATGATCATAATTAAACTCCGATTAAAATAGATTCTAGTAAAGGCCAATTCCGATCTTTATCAGAAATTTCTGTCACACTCATCGGCCAAGAAATTTCTAACATCGGATCGTCATAGCGCAAACCCCGTTCATATCCTGGTGTGTAAAATTCACCCACTTGATAAACAACTTCTGCACCATCGGTTAACGCTTGATAACCATGGGCAAACATTTCTGGTACATATAAAGCGCGACGATTTTGGGCAGTTAGTTCTACACCTATATGCGATAAATAAGTTGGAGATTCAGGACGCATATCAATAATTACGTCATAAATAGCTCCTTGAGTACAGCGAATTAATTTTGTTTCGGCTGCCGGTAAAGTTTGATAGTGCATTCCCCGCAATGTACCTTTTTGATGATTAAAAGATAGGTTACATTGGGCAACTGTTGGTTTTAAACCATGAGCTAAAAATTCATCGGCGCAGAAAGTCCGGGCAAAAAATCCGCGATGATCTGGCTTTTCTTCTAAGTCAATAATGAAAGCACCAGCAAGTTTAGTAGTGGTAAAAATCATGATTAATTATCCGATTTAGAATTGGTAATTGGGAGAAAGTTAGGATTTTCTAATTATTTACTCTCTGAGCATATTGCCTAGATAAATCAGGTTTAGGATTGGTATTATCCCAAAAATGATTACAAAGTTCTGGTTGTTTGCGAGAGGTATAACTGTAGGCAAAAAATAATGTTGATCTTTCTTCGCTGCGGAGAGTACCATGATGTAAAAGTCTTCTTGTATCAACAATTATCACTGTACCCGCAGGACCTGGACAAGACTTCCAAACTGATTTGGGGACAATCTGATTTAGTGTTTCATCGTTTATTCCCCCTGAATTATTAATTTTAGATTTAATCCGATAATAATTAGGATGATAGAAAGCAGTATGAGATAATGGAATATATTCAAAAGGTCCATGCTTTGTTTCTACATCATTTAGATAAACAATGATTTTGATAAATTTTCTATCTTCTATATCTCTGTGCCAAAGTAATGTGGCAAACTGATCGTTACTAGCAAAATCTTTGCGTAAATGTACACCATGATAAGCAACAGGAAGACCAATATAATTTTCGATAATATTGACTAATCTTGTTTCTTTTCCCCAGTTAGAAAATTCCGGTAACTCTGTAACTGTGTAAATTTTGGGTGGATTTAGCAATGAATCATTATGGTTATCTTTTTGTAAACCTGGCAATAGATAATGGGCAGCATTAAGCATTGTGGTAGTAGAACTAAAACCTAAATCTGTGAGATTGGTAATATAAATACAATCTCGTTTGAGGGAATTCAGAATTAAGCGATCGCTTGCTGCTAATTCTGGTAAATTTTTCCGATGCTTAACTAATGCCTGGATATAATTTAATTCATAAGCGAGTGATGATGTTTTAGTTTTGATTGTATTGATCATGATATTCACACTCTTAATTAGTTATTTACACTTTGTAAGAATTCATAATTCAGAATATTTGGTAAGTATTCAGATATAGTAATCGTTCATACTCAAATCTCCAACTTGTCTTGTTTATTGTCTCCATAAATGCTTAATTAATCTGAGAAGTTGGGGATATTATCTCCTTATCTGAATTCTGACAAATTAGTTATTCTTATTCCGGGTACTCCGCACTTGAGAAGTTCTACTTTCTATTGCTTCCTGTTGTGCTACTGCACTTTCTAAAACTGATGTACCCACCAACCCCAGATAAGGAATTAAAGTAGTGACAGCGATGATCGGCCATCTTTTTAAAGCACCAAAGAAAACTCGCCAGTTATTGTCATAAAAATGCTGACGCACTAACTGATGACAAAAAGACTTAGAATAGCCAATGTCTATTAATTTGATATTCACTTGTGGCGAATAACTGTATTGCATTTTCAGTAATACTTTGGGTTTGAGCATCCAATGACTAGTCCCAAAAGCATTTTCTAAATAAGTCTCTTTACTGATTTTGACACTACCATAAAAGGCACAAAAACCTGTTAAATAAACTTGGTAGTCTAAATTTTTTACCCCATCTGGCCATTTTTTAAGCGCAGCCTGAGCTAATTCTGTTTTGTAAACTTCAGCAGACATTAACTGTACACCAGAACGATTTTCTTGGATACATTTTTCAAATACTGCTTGACCATTAATTTCAGTTTTTCCCGTGGCATTGTGATAACAGCGCTCATATAATAACTCACCTGTTACTTCATGACGACAGGAAAAATTTAAAATTAGTAGTGATAAATCAGGCTCTTGTGTCAAAGTTTTGACAATATAATCTATGGCTTGATCACCAATTCTATCATCATCGCTAATTGTCCATACATACTTTGTTCTTGCTGCATTAATGCAGTAAGCAATATTTCTCATCACTCCAATATTTTCAGGATTTCTATTGTTGTGAAAAGTGATATTTGGTAAGAGTGATTGCCATTTAGTAATTATTTGTTGGGTATGGTCTCCAGAACAGTTATCAGAAACAATGATTTCACATTCTGACTCAAAATCTTTAATGGCTTTTGCTAACCAATCAAGTTGTTTATCTAGTAATCCTGCACGATTATAGGTGGGAATAGCAATGGTAAGTAATTTATTCATGTTTGTATATTCATCCTCAAATCTCAGCTTGATTGTTTGTAGTCAGGACTTTAGTCCTGCTCATTCTTATGTTGAGCAATAAATTGCTCATTACGAACTAGGATTTTTCTCTTATTAATTAAGTTCTGGGGAAAGGTCTGCTTTAGGAAAAGTATCATCCCAATATTGTGTACAAAGTCCTGGACGTTTGGGAGGATTAGCGGTATAGGCAAAAAATAAAGTTGATCTTTCTTTTGTTCTCACAGTTCCATGATGTAAAAGCCGATTTGTATCAGCAATAATTACCGTACCTGCTGGACCAGTGCAAGATTTCCACACAGATTTGGGGACAATTTGATTAAAACTTTCATCATCAAGACCTTGATTATAAATTTTATGGTAAAGACGATAAAAATTTACTCCTGAAGTAAATGCTGATGGCGCATATTGAAATGGTCCCTGTTCTTTATCTACATCATTTAAGTAGATGATAATTTTGACAATGCGGCGGTCTTCGGAATCTCGATGCCACATCATGGTTTTGAATTGATTTTTATTAATAAAATCTTTGCGGATTTGTACACCATGATAAGCAACAGGAAGACCTATATAATTTTCGAGAATGTTTAAAAGTCTCGATTCCTTACCCCAATCTAAAAACTCATTTAGGTGTGTAACATTAAAAATTTCTGGATGATTTTGTCCTAAAGACTCATAATTATCTTTGCCCATTTTTGGCAGAAAAATATTAGCAGCTTTAAGTAATTCTGAAGTGGAAGGTAATCCTAATTCATCTAAACTGGTAATACAAACACCATCTCTTTTTAGAGATTCAGCAATTATCTTGTCTTTGCCTTCTAAAATGGGTAAATAATTTTGATGTTGCCAAAGTTTGAGATGATATTCTAATTCTTCTTTCAAGACAGAGATTTTTTCAGTTATATTGTTCAGCATAATTAATATTGAGGCGGTAATAGATATATAGAGATCACCAAAAAAATTACTCAATTTTGTTGAATGTGTAGTGAGGATTTCAATTCTTAAATGAGGAATACATTCCTCACTACCAATTTTTTACTGTTTATTCCAGAAAAAATCTTGATCAATTTGTTCTGTACGAATCAGATATTCTAATTGTTTCAAGCGGGTGAAGCCTCTAAACAAGAAGGTATCTTCAGTCATGTCAATTTGTTTGAATAAACTAAATAGTTGTTCAGCCCCTAATTGAGCATTCCAATCACACTTAAATCCTGGTAAAGTTGTATTGATTTTTTCAAAGGATACGCGATAGCTACGATTATCTGAACCATTATTACCAAAAGATAATTTACAACCAGGAAAAATATCGGCCACAATTTCTGCTATTTCTTTGACTCGATAGTTATTCGCAGTATCACCCACGTTAAAGATTTGATTGTGAATGACATCTCTAGGTGCTTCTAATGCACAAACAATGGCTTTGCAAATATCTAAGGCGTGAACTAATGGCCGCCAAGGTGTACCATCACTGGTCATTTTAATTTCTTTGGTTGTCCAAGCTAACCCGGCTAAGTTATTTAAAACAATATCAAATCGCATTCTAGGAGAAGCACCAAAAGCTGTGGCATTTCTCATAAATGTAGGCGAGAAATCATCATCAGCTAATGGTTGAACATCTCTTTCTACTAAGGTTTTACATTCAGCATAAGCTGTTTGGGGATTTATAGGAGATTCTTCTGTGACATCGCCTTCACTAGCAACACCATAAACACTACAGGAGGACATATAAACAAAGCGACGAACCCCCATTGTTTTTGCTAAATTGGCTAGACGAACTGAACCTAAATGATTAATATCATAGGTAATATTCGGTGATAATTGTCCTGTGGGATCGTTAGATAATTCTGCCATGTGAACTATTGCATCCACACCTTCTAAGTCTTCAGGATTGATATGACGAATATCTTTATTCAGGGTTTTAGCTGTTAATTGTGTGCCGTTATATAGCCAACCAACTTTATAAAATCCTGTATCCACGCCAATAACTTCATGGCCTCTTTGCATTAATAATGGAGGCAATAAAGAACCAAGATAACCTTCTGTGCCGGTGACTAATATTTTCATGATTTTTAAAATTTTTGATGTGGGAAATTAACTTGTTTGTTGAAGAGTCGGTAGAGAAGAAAGCTACTAGAATAATTAAACGCTGATGAACGCAGATGAACACAGATAGAAGATGATTCTTTTACACTACTAAACTGTGTAAATGTGTTGGTTCTGGGATTTTGGCGACAATAGCTTTACCAATTTCTAAGGAAGATGTTGCTGCTGGTGATGGTGCATTACAAACATGAATAGAGTTTTCTCCTTCAATGATTAAAAAATCATCTACTAAAGCACCGTTATTCATCAGTGCTTGGGCGCGAACTCCTGCATGGGTGGGAATTATATCTTGTGCTTGGACTTCGGGAATTAATGTTTGCAGACTTTTGACAAAGGCGGCTTTACTAAAGGAACGAATTATTTCTTTAATGCCTTCGTCTGCGTGTTTGGCTGCTAGTTTCCAAAAGCCAGGATAGGTAATCACTTCGGCAAAATCTCTCAAGTCAAAATCGGTTTTTTTGTAACCTTCTCTTTTTAAACTTAAAACTGCATTTGGCCCAGCATGAACTGTATTATCAATCATGCGGGTGAAATGAACGCCGAGAAATGGGAAATCTGGGTTAGGAACTGGATAAATGAGAGTTTTGACCAGATAACGTTTTTCGGGGGTGAGTTCGTAATATTCACCACGAAAGGGAACGATTTTCGCTGCTGGGTTAGCCTTACCTAATTTTGCAATGCGATCGCTATGTAATCCGGCACAATTGATCACAAATCGAGTTTCAAAACTGCCATTGTTAGTTTCTAATACCTGATTTTGACCACTACGACGAATTTGCAAAACTTGGGTATTAAGGCGTAAATCTCCCCCTTGGGTGCGAATTATTTCGGCGTATTTTAAACAAACTTGTTTGTAATTAACTATCCCTGTATTGAATACCCGAATTCCCACCACACAACTCACATGAGGTTCAATTTCTTTTACTTCTTCGGGACTAATTCTTTTAACAGGAATGCCGTTTTCTAAACCCCTTGTGTAAAGATTTTCTAGCCGTGGTAATTCTTGTTCATTAGTGGCAACAATAACTTTACCACAAATGTCATGCTCAATATTATTTTTTTTGCAAAATTCGACCATGGAACGGCTACCATCACGGCAGAATTTAGCTTTAAAACTTCCTGGTTTATAGTAAATACCAGAATGAATGACACCGCTATTATTACCAGTTTGATGAAATGCCCATTGATTCTCTTTTTCTAAGACTAAAATATTCGCATCTGGATATCGTTCTCCCAGTGCCATGGCGGTAGAAAGTCCAACTATGCCACCACCAATAATTGCAAAGTCATACATTGTTAATCTTTCCCCAATCCAATATCTAAAATTGCTACAGTAAGATATAAATCAACGATTGAAAAGTTTTAAAAAGGTGGTAAAATCTACCTTTTTAATTTTCAATTTTTAAGGTTTAATTCCGCCCTCTGCGGTATTACCAAACTTGCCAAGGTGCTTTACCATCTTGCCAAAGTTTCTCTAGATAGTTTCTGTCTCTTAATGTGTCCATGGGTTGCCAAAAACCATCATGTTTATAAGCAGATAATTCTTCTAAATCAGCTAACTTTTCTAATGGTTCTTTCTCCCATACAGTGGAACTATCCGTAATGAAATCAATTACTTGTGGTTCTAGAACAAAATAACCACCATTAATCCAAGCACCATCACCTTCAGGTTTTTCTTTAAAGCTGGTAATTTTTGTTTGTTCGTATCCTAAAGAAATTGCCCCAAATCTTCCTGCTGGTTGTACTGCACTGAGTGTTGCTAATGTGTTTTGTTGTTTATGAAATTTAATTAATTCTGTAATATTGATATTACTGACACCATCACCATAGGTAAAGCAAAAAGTTTCATTACCAATATGTTCACGCACTTGTTTTAAACGTCCCCCAGTCATGGTATTATCACCTGTATTTACTAAGGTAACTCGCCAAGGTTCTGCATATCCAGAATGGACATTCATTTGATTAAATCGCATATCAAATGTCACGTCTGACATATGTAAGAAATAATTAGCAAAGTATTCTTTAATAATGTACCCTTTGTAACCGCAACAAATGATAAAATCATTGATACCATGAGCAGAATAAATCTTCATAATATGCCAGAGAATTGGCTTACCACCAACCTCTACCATGGGTTTGGGTCTAATACTGGTTTCCTCACTTAATCTTGTACCTAAACCACCGGCTAAAATTACTGCTTTCATATAATGACCTTATAGATTATCAGGTGTGTGCTAATATCTAGACAATGAAGAGAATGCACCATGATATCTAAGTTATTGAATGATGATTTTTTCTCAATGCTTACGGTAGATAATCATAATCTAACCCCAATTTTTTCTAAAAGGATGAAGAAAAAGTAAATTAAGATATTTTATCTGTAAAATATTGATAAATAAAGGCAGAAGGTAGGAGGTAGTTTTTGTAAGTAAGTGAGTATAATTAAATATAAAATCAAATCCTAGTTCAATTGATTGCTCAACACAAGGATGAGCAGGACTAAAGTCCTGACTACAAACTTTAATTTATTTCTACCTAGCTAGTTAACAATTATTTCTATAATAAAAAGACGTTCCCTGGAACGTCTCTACATGATTATTTCTAATTATTTTACTCTTACCAGTCAACCGTCAACCATAACCTCAATTCTTTTGTCCTACTAAAGTTGATTTGGGTAACACAGTGTCACATTTTTTGGCGACAATAATACACATATTGCTGAGGGCTTGTTGATAATTATCCATATCCTCTTGCTCTAGTGAAACTTTGGCTGCTGTTTGCAAATCTGCTACTGCTTGAATCTGATTTTTATCAGATCCATTTTCTCCATATTGTGATAGCTCATAGTGAACCATAGCCCGCTTGAGATAAACTTTAGCTAGTCGGGGATTGATTTTCAAGGCTTCGTTAAAATCAGCAATTGCTTGTTGATATTCTTTTAAGTAATTGGCACTATACTGAGCAATTTGATACCGAACTAGACCTCGTTGAAAATAAGCCTCTACTTTGGATGAATTCAGCTTAATGGCTGCTGTGAAATCGGCAATTGATTTTTGGTATTCTTGAAGAGAATTATTGACATATTTGGTAATTTCAAATCTGACAATACCTCTTCTGATATAAGCCTCAGCATCATTTTTATCTATATTAATAGCAGTATTAAAATCGGCGATCGCTTGTTTATATTTCTTATCAGGATCGCTACTATAATCTGCCAATATATAATAAACATTGCCACGATTTACATAAGCTTTAACTTCTTGAGGATTCAACTTCAAAGCTTCGTTATAATTAGCTAATGCGCCTTCATAATCATTCAAATTGTAGCGAGCATTACCCAAATTTACATACCCTTTTGCATATTGGGGATTTTTCTTGATGGCTTGAGTAAAATTGGCGATCGCCTGTTGATAATCTTGCTGTTGATAAGCAATATCACCCTGCTGAGAGTAATCCATAAAAGACAGATTTGATTGTGGAGAGGGAGGATTATCTGTCCGCGAGAGCAAACTTTGTTGAGTATAAGGATTTTGGGAAACAAAGGGACGAGTAAACTTCACCATCACATCCAAATAGCCCAAAATACCCAAACCTATGACACTGAAAATGACACCATATATCTTGGGATTGAGCTTATTACGAGAAGATAAAGACGAAACTGGCTGACTAGATGAAGATTGCCAATTGTATCCAGAGAAATGTGCTGGTTGGGTAATTCTAGGCGCAGGACTATGACGACGTTTCGGTTTACGTCGCGGTTGGAGATGTTGTTTAGAAGCGATCGCCCCTGGAGAAGGAAACGGATCTCTACCACCTAACTTTTTCGCCCGTTCACACCAAGGACATTTCTGCAAATGATTATGATAACGATGTTGAGGATTAGCATCACAAGTCACCAAACTCTCTTCCACCGCCGTTAGCACCGACAACCAAGTTTGAGCATTAGGGCGCAACTTTGGATTACTATGGCCATCTTCAAAACAACGCACAAACAAATCCTGTAATTGGGGATGCAGCAAATCCCAACTCGGAGAAATAGGCGTGGGCAAATAAGGTACTTTTTTCTTCTGGCTATAGGTAAAATGGCCAGCCAAGATCCGCGCTTGATATGGAGGAGGTTCAACACCACCCTGAAATATCCCCGAAAACGGGTGAGTACCTTCCATCAACAACTGGAAGATCAGCACAGCTAACCCAAACAGATCATGATAGCTCTCTCGATCATAATCAGCAAAAATCTTATTCTGTAATTCTGGCGGCGTATACTCAGCCTTACCTACAGTACAACGATAAACAATATTTTGGGATGGTTCAAGAACTTGAAAAGAATCTGTATCTACCAATGTCACCAAAGCCGTATCACTGACCAAGATATTCGACTCATTCACATCACCAATACAATATCGGCTGGCGTGCAAAGCCGCAACAGCAGCCGCCAAATTCCGAGCAGTTCGCAGCAAATATTGATAATTGAATAATGGGCAATGTTGTCGGCGCACCCCCGGATTATAAAAATCCATGATTGGCCGCATTCCCCGAATTCTTGGCATCACAAAGCCAACAACCTTACCACTACCATCTGCTGCTTCCAACAACTCCTGTGGCCAAGCAATAGAAATATGTCCTAAACTAGCCGTAGGATTAACAGGAGGATTGGCAAGCATCGCCCGCAGTTTTTGAGCATAGCTAGTCGTGGGTTTATGATAGATTTTCGCTACCAAATGTTCATCCGATGGCACTGCATAGATACAAGCTTCACCACCATGTCCCACACTGACAGAGAAGTTGAGAAGTTCTGGATTGGGAAGACGACGTAGTACCTGCATGGAAGAATTAAGGTAATGTAAATTAATTAACAGTTAGGGAAAAAAGAAGAAAACAGGAACGGTATGTTCCTCCCTTTTGTGTGCTTTCCCCAGGACTGCAAAACAGATTTTTGCAATCAGTGTACTGAAGAGGATCAATCATGGGTTGCCAAAGGCAGCTAGAACTAACGTCAAATCATCATCTGTACGTTGGGTAATCTTCTCCGAGCTTAAAAACCTCTGTAGATGTTCTTTTGCTAATATTCTATCCTCAGCATTGGCGACAAACTCAAACAAAGGCAAAAAGAACGGTTTGTGAGGTTCACCTACCATCATATTCAAAGCCAACATTTGTAGTCCATCAGTGAGAACACCAACATTAACAATGTCTTCTCGCCATAATTTAATTTGGGCAGTCTCTACAGCACCAGGAGATGTGATAAAGGTTGTTTCGTTAATATATTCACCACTACTAGGAGTAGTTAATGCCATCAGGTGTCCCATACTATTCTTACCGACAGCTACACCATCTCCAATTTGTGCCACAGCCACAATTTTCGGTGCAGCAATCATCAGAATTAAAGTAGTTGCTAAATCATGGAGTTGATTTTCACCAGCATCTGCCTCTGTTTCTATAGCTTTGCGGGCTACTAACATGGTATTAGTGAGCAGATAACGCAAAAAATCATCATTAGCCAGGGCATCATTGGTAATCTCTTGCATGGAGAGATTTTCTATTGCCGTTTCCACAGCAATCATTGATCCCACTTTTCCTAGTTTAGCAGAACCTGCCCCATCTGCTGCTGCTATCACCAACACATTATTTGCCAATACCTGCCAATGATGAGCATCTTGACAAAGTTGTTGGTTTTTAGCGTGGCTAGTGCCACAGACAGAGGCCGCTACTATGCGCCATTGAGGAATCTGTTTTGATGTATTCATATAATTTGTTTTCCACAGCTAGTTCAATTTGAACATTAAGCTGTTATTTTAATTAAACAGTTCCCCAACCGATAGGCGGTAGTGCAACCTGTTCATCTACTTTAGAATGAGATACTGCGGACATACTCGCAGACAGCCAGACAAACATCTCAATAAAGTTTAAACCTTTTAGTTTCAGGGGACTACGCACAGCAATTTGGCTTAATCTATCCATATTCGCATTCTCCACCCCTACAGTAAAGAAAGCCACACGCTTATTCGATTCGTCTCCTTGCAGTCTTTGGGCCGCTTGTTCAACAACATGATCTAATTCTCCCTGGGGTTCACCATCGGTAATCATAAACACCCAAGGACGGTAGTAAGCAATCCCATTGGTTCTATATTGGGATTTGCGCTCCTGAATAATATCTAAGGCTTTATGAATCCCCGATCCCATAATCGTTAGCCCTTGGGCAGTAAGAATAGGAGGGTTAAACTGATCCGCAGTTACAAAATCCTGCACAATGTTAACCGTACTATCAAATGTCACAATTGCTACTTCTACCCTTCTAGAAGCTAAGGAATTTTTTACCAGTTCATCCTTTAAACTCAGCAAACCTTGATTTAAAGCTTCGATTCGTTCCCCTTGCATAGAACCAGATGTATCTAGTAGTAGTACACATGGACAACGGGGTTCGGGATTCTCCGCAAATTCTACAACTTGATCCAGATTAAATGTATCAATTATAACGTTTTGTGTTATGTTATAATCCAAGGTTTTATTTTCCTTTTTCTCAAAGTATATAGTTTCTGATGCTAGTATGGCTAAAATTATGCTATTTTGCGGGGGATACTTGAGTTTTTAAGTCAAGATGTCAGACAATTCAGCACTCAGGGGCGAAAGACCGTTCACCTCCACAGCACTCAGAATGTTTGATCAAAAAAACACAAAAGCTGATTGCTAAATCTCATTGCTGAATGCTTACTAATAAATATATACATTTACCTCCATAAATTTTTAAAGATTCTATGTGGGATTTTCACTGTTTTAACTCTCATAAATTCATCATTTTTAAATCTACAAAAAGGAGGAATATCAATATCAAATTTGATGAGTTTAAATTCCTAGGAAAATATCACTATCATCTCTGGAATACACAGGATATCCTTGATGAAGATCAAAGTCACAATTCAGGATTATGGCTAACGCCATGCTACTCTATCAAGAGTCAGAAAAATCTGTATTCCCTTTCCTGAGTTCTGACCGATCAACTAACCACAAAATCTCGATAACTGCCCGGTTTTATCCAGACAAATGCTGAAAAATCACCATAAAAAAACACATAAATTTTTACCTTTTCATTCGATGATTTTAAGAAGATGTTTTTCCTTGATATTCATAATTCCATAACAGGTGATAATGACTATCTGCCAGTCTGATATTTAATCTTTTTCAATACTATATTGATGTATCCGCACAAAAAATTGTAAAAATTATGAAGAATATTGGCACGTTTACTCACCTATCACCCCAGGGTTTATTAAGACAATTAAGTAATTGTTATGAAACTACGTGTTTACAAGCATTTAGTAACTCTGTATCTTGGCTGATATATATTGAACAAGGGAAAATCATTTATGCGACTCATTCAGTAGAACCCTTTGATAGATTAGAACGCCAGATGCGTCGTCTGCATCAACACATTCCTTTAGTAGATAATGAAGTGCGTGTACAAATGCGCTTGATGTTTGATAATGAAGAACATCAGAATTTACTTAATCAACCTCCTGAATATGAAGCAATTAATTGGCTAATTAGTGAAAAACATATTCTTCCCACTCAAGCCACTTTACTGATTCAAGAATTAGTTAAAGAAGTTCTAGAATCTTTTTTGCTGATCAAAACTGCCAATTATGAATTACTTCCGACCCTAAATGATATTACCAAAGTTTGTAAATTAGATATTATTTCTATCATCGAACAATGCCAAAATCAGTTACAAAATTGGCGATATCTAGGTAGATATATCTCTTCTCCCTATCAACGCCCCTACTTATTAGTTAGTAGCAAATTTCATGATAAAAGATTACCACCCCTACCTGTTGATCTCACCAATTGGATGAAGGGGTTTAGTTTGCGTCATCTAGGGATTATTCTCAATCAGGATGAATTGCAACTAGCACTGAATTTATATCCCTATATTGTTAAAGGTTCAATAGTCTTACATGAACCTGATCCCCCATTTGATAAGTTACCAAAAATCTCTCCCCATTCTTTCCTATTTACTGAAGATAGAAGAGAGCTATTAATTGAGGATAAATTATTTATTCCCCAACCAGCACCAACTACTTATACCCCTCAACCGACTCCAGTTACTACTCCAGAAAATGGAGTTGTACCACAGTTAGTACCTAATATTACTGATGCACCTGGAGTAGAGGAAGATGTTCAATTAGCACCGATTGAAGAAGAAAAAATCATAGTCAATACAACTATTAAACAAAAAACCTACAAAATTATTTCTGTAGATGATAGTCCCACTATTCTCAAGGAGATTAGTCGCTATTTGCAAGATGAAAATTTTGCTTTGGTGACTATTAATGAACCTGTGAAAGCTGTTATGTCAATTATTCGACATAAACCTGATCTGATTTTACTTGATTTGAATATGGCAGGAATTGACGGTTATGAACTATGTCGCATTATCCGCAATAATTCGATGTTTAAAAATACTCCGATTATTTTTGTGACTAGCAATAAGGGAATTATAGATAAGGTTAAAGCGAGATTTGTCGGTGCTTCTGGTTATTTGACTAAACCTTTTACTCGTGCTGAATTACTAAAAATGATTTTTATGCACTTAGCATAGTTCTAGAGGCGTTGGGTTTCCTTAGATCAAAGTCTATGGGCGTTTAATTGTAATTTATTTAGATTCAACCCCATATACAGAATCTAAATTAAACCCTATACAGAAACCAAGTTTTATAGCAGAAGCCAGGAGACTTCAGGGCAGCAGTTCGACTTCGCTCAGTAACCGGAGACAGAAGGAAAAGCCTTGTTGTATATACGTTTCAAGGATTTATAATATCCTAATTATCCTGGCTACAGCTATACCTCCTCCCTCCTGCTATATTGGTAAACCTAATACAACCATTTTGACTCTAGAAGTTCTATACTAACCTGTCAGTTGTCAGTGATCAAAAGACCGATAACTCAAGACCAATGACTAAGATAATTTTTGCCGATGGTACAGAATCATAACTCAGAATCTGGACGCGAAAACTTTAATATTTCCAGATTAGCGATTAAGTTTTCTTGGTTGACGGTGTGTTTTTGGATAGGTGTAACGGTTGCTGGTGTTCTAGCCTTCAGTTCCCTTAAATATGCTTTATTTCCAGATATCACCTTTCCAGTGGTGGTAGTAAATGCCCAAGTACCCTTAACATCTGCCTTAGAAACAGAAGAAAAACTGACGAAAATAATAGAGGAAAGTTTAAAATCAGTGCCAGGACTGGAAGATATTCGTTCATCAACTTATCCTGGTCAAACTGCTGTAGTGTCCTCTTTTGTTGTCGGGACAAATTTAGAAACTGCAACTAACAAAGTTACAGAAATAGTCAATCAGTTAAATTTACCCAAAAATGCCAATAAAAAAATCATTCCTTTGAATTTGAACGAATCTGCGGCTGTTAGCTATGCCATTGAAAGTTCTACTAGGAATCTTGATAATTTACGGCAACTGGCAAAAGATAAAATAGTTCCTAGCATAGCTAAATTACCAGGAGTTTTGAAAGTCTCCCTGTTGGGTGATGGTATGAATGCACCTCCACCAACAGCAAGTAATGGACTACCACCGGCGGGAACTCTAGTTAGATTTAATGGTAAACAGGCTTTAGCATTTCAGGTGATTAAAAAAGGAGATGCTAATACCTTAGAAGTGGTGAGTCGGGTAGAAAAAGAAGTAGAACGGCTAAGGTCTAATTTAAAAGATGTCACTCTCACCTTAGCTGCTACCCAAGCTGAATATATTCGCAATGCTACCCATTCAACCATAGATGCACTAATAGAAGCAATTATTCTGTCGGTAGTTGTTATCTTTCCTTTTCTATGGAATTGGCAAGCTACCCTGATTTCGGCTTTAGCTATTCCTATATCTTTGTTAGGGACATTTATTGTGATGGCAATATATGGCTTTAACTTAGAAACCATTACTCTGTTAGCTTTAGCTTTAGTAATTGGCTCAATTGTTGATGATGCCATAGTTGATGTAGAAAACATCATGCGGCATATAGAAGAGGGGAAAACTCCCCGCGAAGCGGCTTTCATTGCTACTAAGGAAATTGGTTTAACTGTCACTGCTGCTACTTTTACGGCGGTAGCGGTATTTCTGCCTATTGGGTTAATGGGTGGGGTTATTGGTCAGTTTTTCAAACCCTTTGGGATTACTGTTTCTGCTGCTATGTTGACATCTTTGTTAGTGGCACGGACTTTATCACCGGTTTTAGCTATTTCTTGGCTCAAAGCTAAACCATCTAATTCGCCGCCAAAGCAAAGTAAAATTTGGCTAGAATTTGACCAAGCTTACCGGAATTTGTTAGCCTGGTCTTTGCGGCATCGTATGATAGTTGTAGTTTTAGCTGTAGGTAGTTTAATTGCTGGTATTGCTCTGATTCCCCTAATTCCTAAAGGGTTTATTCCCAAACTTGACCGAGGAGAATTTAATATTGTCTATACTGCCCCTTTACCTAGTATTCCTGCGGGTCTTGGACAAGGAAAGCCAGGAGAATTAGGACAACCAGGAGGAGGGGGAGGGCAAATGGGACAACAAGATAAATTAGGAAATTCTTCTTTGTCTGCTGCGGCTTTGGCTGCTTTATCATCTTCTGTTCCCATTTCTAATCCTTTAAACGATTCTTTGAATGTTGCTAAGAAACTGGAAGAAGTGGTGAGAAAGTCTCCTGCTGTGGCGACGGTGTTTACAACTGTGGGTTCTCGTGAAGGTGAGCCAAATAAGGGTACGCTGTACGTTAAGCTCAAGGAGGAGCGAGAACTAAAAACAGCGCAGGTACAAGAGCAACTTCGGGGGGCTTTACCAAAATTAGCAGGTGTAACTACCAGTGTAGAAGATATTCAGTTTGTTGATACAGGTGGACAAAAGCCTCTGCAAATTGCTTTACAGGGTAATGATCTCAAAGCTTTGACTACAGCAGCTAAAGCGGTGAAAGCAAGAATTGAGAAAATTCCTGGTTTTGTTGATGTGACTATTACAGGTGAATCTCATCAACAAGATACAATTTTGCAGATTGAAAGATTGAATAATGAGCGAGTAGCTTATATTGGGGCTAATCTGGGTGAAAATTTAACTTTAGGTGATGCAACTGATAAGGTGATAGCTGAAGCTAAAGCTGTGTTACCGGCTAGTATTTCTTTAAATTTAGGTGGAGATTCTGCCCGTCAAAATGAGGTTTTTGGTAGTTTTGGTACAACTTTAGGATTATCGGCATTGTGTATTATTGTGGTGCTGATTTGGTTGTTTAAAAGTTGGGTAGACCCGATAGTTATTGGTCTTTCTTTACCTTTGGCAATTGTGGGGGCGTTGTTAGCGCTGCTATTTACTAAGAGTGATTTTGGGATGATATCTTTAATTGGTTTTGTGTTTTTGTTAGGAATTACTAATAAAAATGCGATTTTAATTGTAGATTACATTAACCAATTACGAGATGCTGGATTAGAAAAAACTGATGCTATTCTTAAAGCTGGTCCTGTACGGTTACGTCCGATTATAATGACAACTGCGGCGACAATTTTGGGGATGGTTCCTATTGCTTTAGGTTTAGGTGCGGGTTCGGAATTGCGATCGCCCATGGCCGTATCTATTGCTGGAGGTTTGGTCAGTTCGACTATTCTCAGTTTGTTGGTTGTACCTGTGTTCTATGCCATTTTAGATGATTGGTTTCCCAGGAAGAAGGTGACAGGGAACAGGTGACGGGTGACAGTATTAGATCCCCGACTTGTTCAAAAAATCGGGGATCTGATTTATAGGATGTTTGTGTTATTATTTCTTTTGTCTGAATCAGGATGTCCAGGATTTGATTTTCTTCAATTTCTCAGAATATTAAAAAAATTAAATTTTGAAAAAAAATTTCGTTTTTTGAGGTCTAACCCCGTTGACTTTTTCTGCTAGAAGTGATATCTTTATAATGGGAATCTGTGCCTAAATAAAAATTTTGTTTACATCCAATTATATTAATATGACTATCATACTACGCTGGCAGCGACCTGAACCCTGAAAAAACAAAATTTCTTTGAATAAAAAGTTATTAATTATTGATTTTGAATAATTTAAACTTATGAATTGAGTAAAACATTAGTTTTTTCTTTTACTACACCCTGATAGGAAAGCGTGGGGTTAGCCATAAGTCCTCAAATCGTGGACATCGTGATGCAGACAAAAATTCTGTAAAGTTTTGATTTCATAAAAATTAATTAGCACCTTTACCTTACCATGGAAAGTGAAGATAGTCAACGATTAGAAATCAGGACTTACGCAAAATATCTATCCAAAGTGATTACCCGGACTTGATATTATTTCATATTTATATTCTCAAAAAAATTTATATTTAGCTAGGATCGCTCAAAAATTATCTGATAATTAGATATTGAGAAGTGTGAGGTTATTAAATGCGGGCTTTTATAACTGGTAGTACGGGGTTTATTGGTTCTCATTTGGTGCGATCGCTGTTACAATCAAAATACCAAGTTACGGCATTGGTACGTGGGAATAGTAATTTAGCTAATTTACAAGGTTTAGCAATAGATATTGTTCGAGGTGATTTAAACGACCCGAATATTTGGGAACAGATGCAGGGTTGTGATTACCTATTTCATGTCGCTGCCCATTATTCTCTATGGCAAAAAGACCGAGATTTGTTATATTTGAATAACGTAGAAGGAACACGAAATATTTTAGCCGCAGCTAAAAAAGCGGGTATTGAAAGAACAGTTTATACCAGTTCTGTAGCAGCTATTGGTGTGGGAAAATCTGGGGAGATTGTGGATGAAAGCTATCAAAGTCCTGTAGAAAATTTGGTGGGAGATTACAAAAAATCTAAATTTTTGGCGGAACAAGTAGCAATAGAAGCTGTAAATAAAGGACAGGATATTGTGATAGTAAATCCTAGTAGTCCTATTGGTGGTTTTGATATTAAACCTACACCCACAGGGGATATTATTCTGCGGTTTTTGCGGCGACAGATGCCGGCTTATGTGGATACCGGGCTAAATTTTATTGATGTGCGAGATGTAGCCATAGGACATTTATTAGCTTTAGAAAAAGGAGAATCAGGCGATCGCTATATTCTCGGTAATCAAAATCTTACCCTTAAACAACTCCTAGAACAACTAGCCCAAATCGCCAATTTACACCCACCCCAAACATCCATCCCCTCCTGGATACCCCTAACTGTAGCTTGGATAGATGAAAAAATCCTCGCACCTCTAGGAAAAACCCCCAGCGTTCCCCTAGATGGCGTTCGCATGGCACAGCAACCAATGTATTATGATCCTTCTAAGGCTATCCGCGAATTAGGTTTACCTCAGTCCCCCCTGAACATAGCCCTCAAGGATGCTGTAGATTGGTTTATAGCCAATGGTTATGTAGATAAATGACAGATGTTATACAGATGTTATTGATTTATTTTACCTGCCACTTTCGATTTTTAACTTTTGACTTTTGACTTTTGACTTCCGCCTTGCGGTGTGGTGTAATTAAAAGAGGAGAATAATTAAATGGCCATTAATTTACAACAAGCAATAGATATTGGCAAATATTTAGTTACCCAACGTTTATTAGGGCGAAAACGCTTTCCCCTGGTATTAATGTTAGAACCGCTATTCCGGTGTAATTTGGCTTGTACAGGTTGTGGAAAAATCCAACATCCTACAGAAATTCTCAAACAAAATCTCACCCCAGAACAATGTTTTGCCGCAGTAGAAGAATGTGGCGCACCTGTTGTTTCCATTCCAGGAGGAGAACCCTTATTACATCCCCAAATAGGTGAAATAGTTCAGGGTTTAATTGAACGCAAGAAATATATTTACTTGTGTACAAATGGTTTATTACTAGAAAAAAGTCTTGATAAATTTAAACCTTCTCCCTATCTAACATTTAGTGTTCATTTGGATGGAATGCGGGAATGGCATGATAAATGTGTAGATAGAAAAGGCGTTTTTGATACTGCTGTCCAAGCGATTCGCGCTGCTAAAGCCAAAGGTTTTCGCGTCGCTACTAACACAACTATTTTTGAAGGTTGTGATATTCAAGAAATGCAGGAATTTTTCGATTTTCTGGAAACCTTGGGAACTGATGGCATGATGATTTCTCCCGGTTACAGTTATGAATGGGCCCCAGATCAAGATCACTTTTTGCAAAGAGAACAAACCCGCGCTTTATTTAGAGAAATTCTTGCACCTTACACATCTGGAAAGAAAAACTGGAACTTTAATCACAACCCCTTATTCTTAGATTTTCTCATTGGTGAAAAAGACTATGAATGTACTCCTTGGGGTAGTCCTAGTTACAGTGTTTTAGGTTGGCAAAAACCCTGTTATTTGTTGAATGAAGGCTATTATCAAACATTCCAAGAATTGTTAGATAAAACTGATTGGAGTCAGTACGGCCGCGCTAGTGGTAATCCTAAATGTGCTGATTGTATGGTGCATTGTGGTTATGAACCAACCGCCGCGATGGATGCAATGCAACCGAAAAATATCGCTCGTTCTCTAACTACTGTATTTGGGAAGTAATACTCAGAATCAGGATATCCAGGATTTAAGGATGTACAGGATAAAATAATAGTTAAGTGGTATTTAATCTTGTTAATCTTCTCATCCACTAAATCCTGATTTTGATGATGAAAAATCTCTAAATCAGGATTAGCAAAAATTGCTAATAACAAAGATATTTTAAATCTAAACTTAGGATTCAAAAAGGATAATTTATGACAACTAGGAAAGAAAAAGCTATCAATTTAATTTGGCTAGGATTTACTCTAAAATTTGCTCCATTAATAATATTGGTAATATTTGAGGAATATGTAAAGAGTTTTGAACCGATTTTGAATCTATTAATGCTGTTGTTAATTTTAGGATTTTTCATAGTAGGTTATATATTTCTTATTAAAGGGTGTCGGCTTTATATTAAAAGTAAAGGGTATGGGTCTAATTGGGGATGGTTAGGATTATTAAGTATATTTGGTTTATCAGTTTTATTACTTATTCCATTCAACAAAAATGCAACCTCTTTAGAAGATGAAAATTTCCCACATGATTCATTGAAACAAATTAATATTCCAGAGTTGTTATTAACTTTGCTTATTTCTATGACAACTTTGATTTATAGTGTACAAATTTTATGTATTTCAATTTTAGGAATTTCTAGTTTTTTCAAGCTGACTGAAAATACGGAAAATACGATTATTTCTTCAGTGGAAGTAATTGCTTATGTTATTTGGGTATTTATTTTATTGAGGCAATTCCCAACAACCGAGTTTATTTTTAATAGAATTATCGGTTACAAAAATAAATATAATTGGAAAATAATTTCAATTACTGTTTTTATATATGCTTTTTCCAAAGGCTTTTATTCTTTAACTTTATACGGTTTATCGCTTATTTTACCACATTATGTAGAACATTATATTAATGATAATAATATTACCAATATTTGGGAACTTATATTCACAGGCTTTTCAGGTATGCTTTTAGCACCCGTCACCGAAGAATTTCTGATCCGGGGAATAATATTACAAAAATGGGCAATTAAATGGGGAATACAAGCAGGAATTTTAACTTCTTCTTTTCTATTTGCAATTCTTCATCTTCGATTCGATGTTATTAGTTTATTTTTATCTGGTATTCTCTATTCAATTTTGTATTTTAAAACAAGGAACTTACTAGCACCAATGTTTTGCCACTTTTTTTATAATACTTTCTCTATGATATTCACGACTATAAACTATTTTAGTAAATCAGAAATCGAAAGAAGTGCATTTATTTCCCTACAAGAGTATCAAAACTCAGTTCAACCATGGTTAGGTCAAAGAGTTTTTCTGATAGCTATATCTGCTCCCTTCCTAATTTATTTCGTATATAAGAACTTTCCTAAAAATGATGCAATTATTCCTTATTATGCTAATGAGGCTAAAATACATTAAACAACGCAAGCAAGCAACCGCAGTTAAAGCATAGATTCATTAAAAATTAAATATAATTCAATCCTTGCCGTATCAACACCAAACATGGCATTTTTGCTTTTGATATCAAAGATTCCCCATTTCCTCTATTTAATTTCTTGACTAATTAAATCAATAATTTCTATAATACAGCAGATTCCTTTGTTATGAGGTACAGTCTAAAATCCTTGGTTTTTAACTTCTACTTTATCCCTGAAAATAAAGTGTACCTCATTACATCGGAAAGTGCTGTATTTATACAAACACTTACGGAAACATTTGATTCTTCATTAATATGGACATGATGAGGAAAATTCGGTAAATTAGGAAAATGCTGTACATTATCCCATCTTTTTATTAACTGGGTTTTAGTAGCATCCATCCATTGATAACGATAGGTTTCTGTTATACACTTATTTCCCTTGACTTAAAAAAATTCCACCACTTCTAAAAAATCACCATTCGTTAAATTCAATCTTGCCCGAAAATAACCTTGATCTGATAATGCTCTTTCTTTAACAATATCAATTGTATCAATTATCGAACTGGTAATTAATTTAGATTTTATTTCTGTCAAATAGTCCTCAACTATCATACACTTGAAGATTGCAGTAATGTTAAACGAGCCTGTAAATCAGTCCACATTTGATAAAAAGCACTCCATTCAACAAAATCTACTTCATCTCCTAATTCACCTCTTTTAAATTGCTGATAAAAATTCTCAGATGATAATTGATATTGGTGTTCAAATATTTGCAAATCATTTTCTAATTCTTTGATTTGCTGCTGAATATGATTGATTTCTTGAGTAATAATCTTTCTCAAGGATGAAGCCAGAATATCACTATATCCTCCTTGTTGAGAAAATGCTTCCAGGACTTTTAATTGATTGATGATTTCTGCTTGAGTTGTCATCATTACTTGTTAATTGTAGATCAGTTTAACATCTATGATAGCATTTATCTACGTCCATCTGCGGTTAATTATTTTTTAAAGATCAGATAGTTAAATTTAGTAAAATCTCTGAATTATTTGATAAAATTTAAGTGTTATAATTAAATTAAACTTGCTTGAGGTAAAATTTATGACATTAATAACTAATTTAAAACAACTTTATGACATTGATGATCAACAATGGTTATCAGAAACTATTAATCTTTTGAAACAAAAAAGATTTAATGAATTAGACTTAGAAAATTTAATTGAGGAGTTAGACGATTTGGGTAGCGAAAAGAAAAATGCTATTAGTAGTTTATTAATGCAAATTATTAAACATTTATTATTATTACAATATTGGACAGACGAATATGAAAATAATGTTTATCACTGGCGATCAGAGGTGGTAACTTTTCGTGATCAAATTGAAGGGAGACTAACCAAAAATTTATATAATTATCTTCAACAGGAAATCAATAATATTTATAAAAAAGCTTTAAAACAAGTTAAAATTAAAACTAATTTTAAAGTTGATTTTCCTGAAGAATGTCCCTATACCCTTGAACAATTGTTAGATGAAAATTATTTATAAAGTAGTAGGTTGGGTTGCACTTAATCCAATCTAAAAAGCGATCACCTTTTTAATGATCAATTGTGCTATGATCATCTTAAAATTAAGTTGAGGTAAAATAATGAAAGCTTTTGAGGTAATGGCAACACTTAATGATCAAAAACAATTACTGTTAGATGAAAATTTAGATATTGATACCCCTAGTCGAGTAAAAGTGATTCTTCTAGTATATGATGAAAACGAATGTGATCCTGATGATACTCCTGTAGAAGAAATTAAAGCTAGTTTAAAACGAGCTTTACAAGAAGCAAAAGCAGGTAAAAGAATCCCATTAGCACAAATGTGGGAGGGTATTGACGGGTGAATAATTCTCAGTTAATTAATATTGATTTAACTCCTGAATATAGAAGAAATTTAAAAGATTTGGCTAAAAAATATCGAAGTATTCGCTCTGATATTCAACCATTGATCTTAGAATTGCAACAGGGAAATATTTTAGGAGATCGCCTTACTGGATTTGGTTTAGACCTATATATTTATAAAGTTAGAGTTAAGAATAGTAATATTAAAAAAGAGAAAAGTGCAGGATATAGATTAATTTATTTACTCGAATCAGAAACCAGTATTTTATTATTAACTATTTACAGTAAATCTGAACAAGAAGATATTACAGTTAACGAGATTACTTCGATTTTAAATGAGTGTTTTCAGGAAGAATAATATAGAGTGATCGCACTCTCAAGCACCCCAAGAGTGATCGCATTTAGTAACGAAAATCCAAGAAAACAAAATCATGTTTAATTTGTCTTCAGGTTTTGAAGAATATGTGAGAAATTATTTTCAAGATTGATTTACTCACTGACTTTTTGCGGAATTAAATAAATAATCCCGGAAACAACTGTTAATATGACAGATATCCAAAAAGCAATTAAAACCGGAGTTTGCCAAGTTGGTGATAAAGGTGCAATTAGTAAAGCTATGGCAATAATTTGACTAACTGTTTTCAGTTTACCCCAAATATTTGCACCGCTAATAGTGGTTTGATTAACTCGCCAACCTGCGATCGCTAATTCCCGCGCTAAAATTATAAACACTGCCCAAGCTGGAATTTTCCCTAATTCTACTAATACTAATAATGGTGCAAGTACCAATAATTTATCTACCAAAGGATCAAGAAACTTACCTAACTCACTAATTTGGTTCAGTTTTCTGGCTAAATAGCCATCTAACCAATCAGTTAAAGCGGCAATTAGAAATATAGTTAAACAGATCCATTTCGCTTCCTGAGTGGGATTATAT
The DNA here is from genome assembly GCA_046080565.1 of Cuspidothrix sp. Taxonomy (GTDB): domain Bacteria; phylum Cyanobacteriota; class Cyanobacteriia; order Cyanobacteriales; family Nostocaceae; genus Cuspidothrix. The sequence goes on from JBJTUF010000084.1 coordinate 72,009, forward strand.
AAACCATAAAGTAAAAAAGGTATTCCCAATAGTCGGGAAAAAGTAATCCAGTTAGGTAGAGTCATCACAAATTAAAATTACAAATTAAAGCTAATGTAAGCATTTAGCTATCAGCCCTCAGCAGTCAGCTAAAACTGCTTTTTAGACCAAGTTTAAATGATTTTTGAGCCAGACTGATATCAAAATCAATTCTTAGTTTTGACTTAAAATGCTCATCAATTCCAGATGATAGCTGATTACTGACTGCTGAATGCTTATAAGCTAATTATATAGGTTAGCCACCGAAATCACCCGAAAATAGGACACCTTGTCAAGATATAGCAGGAGACAGGATGTGAAACACCCTTGCTGCTTGGGTTTTGGTCGTTCAGTTTGTATCTCACGGATGTGTAATCTGCTGTATTTTATTGTTTATTAAAATAAGCACAACTACTATTGAGAGCTATAATATTTTGTGACAGAATCCTATATATTGCTTAAGTATGATATAAGGCATAGATAGTAGTCAATCAAACCAGGTCAATAGCCGTGGCAACAGACAATTGCTTTTTAGTTGGGATAGGAGCTTCTGCGGGCGGGTTGAACGCACTGCAAGAGTTTTTTGACAATATGCCCGCCGATAGCGGAGCAGCCTTTGTGGTAGTGCAGCACTTATCCCCCGACTTGAAAAGCTTAACGAAAGAGCTATTGGAAAGACACACCCGAATGACGGTGAAGAGGGTTGAAGATGGGATGAAAATCGAGCCGAGTATTGTTTACTTGATGACCTCTGCCAATAATTTAATCATTGAAAATGGCACAATCAAGCTGATTGAACCAAATGAGTTTCTCGGTCAGCAACCTGGTTTCCCTATTGATATCTTTTTTGATTCCTTAGCTAAAGAACGGGGCGATAGCGAAGCGCGACCTAGGAATCGCTCTATTGGTGTGCTACTTTCTGGTACAGGCAACGACGGGACATGGGGTTTACAAAGTATCAGTGCAGCCGGAGGATTAACCTTTGTCGAGTCTCCAGCTACGGCAGAATTTGACGCAATGCCCCAAAGTGCCATCTCCAGTGGCATTGTCGATCATATCCTACCTCCCCAAGACATTGCCCGCAGAATTTATGAAATCATCCAAATGCAGCAATCAGGTGTAACCACATCAACACCTCTGCTACAAGAACTAGAATCAGCCCAATTGGGCGACATTATTCAAATTCTCAACGAATACGAAAAACTGGATTTTTCCCACTACAAACCCAGTACCCTCAGCCGTCGCATCTATCGTCGGTTTTCCATAAGTGGATACACCGACCTAGCTGAATACATAGACTATCTGAGAACCTCAGCCGCAGAAAGGGCATTGGTGCAAAATGACTTGATGATTGGTGTAACCAGGTTTTTCCGTGATCCTCAAGCTTGGGAATGCTTGGAAAACCAAGTCTTACCTGAACTCATCGGTCAGTTAGAAAATGGTCAACAGTTGCGAATTTGGGTGACAGCTTGTGCCACTGGGGAAGAAGCCTATTCCATGGCCATCATGGTAGATGAAGTCATCCTGACAGGGGGACAAGAAGGAGAAAAAGCTTATGTAGTAAGAGATACAGAATGTGGGAGCAAAAAAAGATAAGTAATAAATAGTAAATATGAACTAACAGAGTAAAATGATAAGTGAAATATACCAGAAAGTGTTAGA
>JBJTUF010000085.1:0-7235 GCA_046080565.1 Cuspidothrix sp.
GCTTGGGGTACATCAAATGTTCCAAAAAACTATAGAAGAATTAATGCAATTTAGCCGCTATCGGTTGAAGGATTACATCAAAGGGCAAAGAGCTATGAAGCTTGCTCTCTCTAGCTTCTAGCTATCTTGTCCTCCTGTCAGCGAAAAAGGAGAACCAGAAAATGGTTTTTTAAGATTGCATGATGTTTTCAATTTAAACCTATCAGCAGAATTAGTGGTTTTGAGTGCTTGTAAAACAGGTTTAGGTAAAGAAATTAAAGGAGAAGGATTAGTAGGTTTGACTACTGGATTTATGTATGCTGGTAGTTCTCAAGTAATTACAAGTTTATGGAATGTTGATGATCAAGGAACATCAATATTGATGGAAAAGTTTTATCAAAATATGTTAAAACAGGGTTTAAAACCGTCTGCGGCTATGCGAAAAGCACAATTAGAAATGTTGACAACTCAATGGTCTAAACCTTATTTTTGGGCTGCTTTTACTGTGCAGGGAGATTGGAAATAGCTAACAGTTCCCGTGCTAACTTGCGGTGAACATAAAAATATTTTCGGGTGTGCATCCTGCCCCCCATCTTTGTGCAGATTAAAAGTTTATCAGTAAATATTATATAATGATAAATAGCTTGATATTGAGTACCACTGTCAACAATTGGAGATATAGATATGGTACAGCAACTTACACCAGAAATCAAACCAGAAATAAAAGCAGAAATCATCTACCCTGATAGCGATGGAAAACCAATGGCAGAAAATACAGAACACTACGAATGGATAGTTAAAATTAAAGAAAATTTAGAAATACTGTTTGCATCAAATCCTGATGTATTTATTGCTGGTGATTTACTTTGGTATCCAGTTGAGGGAAGTGTAAAAACCTGTCAAGCACCGGATGTAATGGTAATTTTTGGTAGGCCAAAAGGTAGAAGAGGTTCTTATAAACAATGGGAAGAAAATAATATTGCACCTCAAGTAGTTTTTGAAATTCAATCTGCTGGAAATCGTAGTAAAGAAATGGCGAAAAAACTGCTTTTTTATCAACGTCATGGAGTAGAAGAATATTATATTTATAATCCAGACAAAATCGAGTTAACAGGATTTATTCTGGAAGAAGAATGGTTAGAAGAGATTGAAGAAATCAATAATTGGGTAAGTCCCCGTTTAGGAATACGTTTTGAATTAACATCAGATAATTTAGAAATTTATTATCCTGACGGTAAAATTTTTCTCACATCTTTGGAATTAAATCAACAATTGGAAAAAGAACGTCAACGTGCAGAACAGGAATTTCAACGTGCAGAACAGGAATTTCAACGTGCAGAAGAAGAACGTCAAAACTATCAAGATCTATTAGCAAAATTGCAAGCTAAAGGAATTGATATCAATACACTTTAAAAATGATATCCCTGACTTCACATATCAATTTATCATTTATGGAGATAATAAATAAAAGAAGTCAGGGATCTGGGTATAACGATATGAGTAGAACCAAAATTTTAATTATTACTCATTATTTATGAGATGTAGAATTGAAAATAACATTTTATTTATTCAACATGAAGACCTACCAGAGTTTAAAAAAGGTGGTTCTGTAGTCAGAAATTCTTACTTTTGGGCATTGCGTTCCATTGCTGGACGTGCTAAACGTTATAGTGATTGGGAATATGAACCAGAAGTGTGGGTTGCATTAGAAAGAATGCTTTTATCCTTTACGGAATCTGGGTATTTAGGTTATAAAGAAACAATGTTAGAATTTCCCCTTTCACAAGGTGAAATTCCCAGTGTATTAAGAAATGTAGCAACTTGGGAATAATTTCCCGATCATAAGTATCTCAGGTAATTTTCGCATTTCGATCATTTATAGAATTAGTCCTTGCTACTTTTTTAACTATTGCCAAAACTAGATTATCAACTATCTTGAGAAATAATTACTATAGGACTTATACAAGATTCATGAAATAACGAAACACAGAGACAAAGATATCACAGAGAAATAAAGATTTGGAAGATATTTTGCGTAATTTATGTACTAAAATTAATTTACCTTCTCCAATACAAAATAAAAAAATGTAGGCTAGTCTATAAATAACCTACATTGTCTGATCATCAAACAAATATTTATCCTAAAGATTGTTGTTTGAAAGCACTAAATTTTTGCGATAATTCTTGTCGAGTTTCATGTTTAAGGAGATAACGGAAAGTAACCCAGATCGAGTAAAATAGACCAATTAACTCCAAAATTGGTTGTAGCAACGGTAAACTGTTCACAGCATCGAGTAATGCGATCGCTACCTTAACCGTGACAAAAGCTGATAAAATTAAAACTAGAGTAATTAAACCCTGTTTATTATTGTTAAAAGCACTACCTAAATAATCTGGTAGTTTATCTAAGAAATCAAGAATTTGGCTAATAATTTTTTGCCATTCAGATTCAGATTTATTACCAGCAGGTAGTTGTGGTAAATTATCATTCTGTCCACCAGAAAAAGACAACATATCCTGTGGTGTAGTAAAATTTCCCTCTTCGGGTTGTTGTGCTTGAGTTTCCATAATAGTTGTGATTGATAAATTACAACATTTTTGAGTAGTAAATGGACGTAATTAAAATATAACAGTTTACCGCCGAAATTCCCACTTATCAAAAAAACAAATTTATTTAACCTTGCATTAATTTATGAATATTTTCCTCCCAATTTGCACCATCAAAAGGTAAAATTTCAAAATTATCAATCACATTTTCATCTAAACACCGCACATTTACATCAATACAATCAGGATGACTCCGGGGAATATAAAAAGAATGAATTCCACAAATACTGCAAAATTTATGTTGTGCTACTCCCGTATTAAATGTGTAAGTTTTTAATACATCTTCCCCTTGTAATAAAGTAAAATTTTCTTGAGGAACAATCAAATGTAAAAATCCTTTCTTAGCACAAATTGAACAATTGCAATCATCAACTTTGTGATGATTAACTACTACTTCAAATCGTACCGCCCCACAGTGACAACCACCTTGATAAGTAACAGATTGATTCATATTTAATACCTCTATGTTCGATTAAAAAGTTTGTAGTGAGGAATTTATTCCTCCTTTGAGGACTGAAGTTCTCACTACGAAACTATCTCCAAATTTTGGACATTACTTAATCTATTATTAATTTATTTTCGTCTACTGAGAATTAAGTTTTTCTAGTTGATTAACTCTGACTGTTAATCTGTTGACCTTTTGATTTAATTCAACCACTAAAGTAGCTAAATTTTTAAACATTTTATCCTGTTGTGTTTGTGGTGAATTTTGTTTCAAATTAGGAGATAATAGCGGGTTATTAGTAGATGGTAATTGATTATTTTTACTCACCATTAACTCAAGTTGTTGTAACCTTAACTGTAGACTCCTAATATCAGATTGTAAATTATTCACACGGAAATCAACTTGCTGGGATGAAGCACTATTTAACAAAATACCACCCCAAACAACGATTACACATACCAAGGTGATTAGAAATTTTCTCAACATCATACTATTAATAAAATAAAAACAGTAGGTTGGGTTGACAAAGGAAACCCAACAAATTCCTTAATTAATCTAGGACTTACGCACCACTTCAGATACAGACAAATGACAATTTCAGAGATATTTTGCGTAAGTCCTGCAATTTTCATTTATCAGATTGTAAAGCAGAAAATAGATTTTTCCAATTAGGATTATTAGCAGTTGCTTCAGCTTCCTTAGCTTCAAAGGTTAAATAACTTGCTTTTGATTCTTTAATTGCTTGTACACAAATTTCTGCCACATCATCACGGCTAATTTTACCCCTAATATTATCACCTTGTTCAAAGATTAATTCTTTTCCTCCTGCTGTTTCCGTCAACGCACAAGGTCTAATAATGGTATAGGGAATTCCACTTGCTTTTATACTTTCTTCTCCGCGTAACTTCCAAGTCAAAATCCCTCCCAATTGGTCATTTAATCGCACTGCTGGAGGTTCTTCATCTAAATTAATTCCCGGTCTTCCTGGACGAGTTACACCCGCAGAACTGATAAATACAAATTGAGGTAAAGCTTCCCCACCATAAGCTTGAATTGATTCAACTTCCAGTGCAAAAATACCCGCAGAAAATTTAGGATTTAAAGCACCATCATATTCAAACTTACTCAACATCAGTTGCACAGAACAAATCTTACTAATATCTATTATTGGACAATCTTTAACAACTTTGGCACGAAATACGGGAATTAAATCTACAAAAGGAATCTGAATATCTAGCCAAGTATTCGCAACAGTGTCAAAAGAATAACTATAACCAACTCCATCCCAAGTTGACTCTGTGCGTAAAAATATTTTATAACGTTGTCCGTCACCTTTAACCCTTAACCTTACACCTTGATAACCTGATAAATTAATCGCTGGTGAAAAATTCTTAGTTCTGACAGAAGCAAAACCTCCAGAATTAGCAGTAGAAACATTACCAGTAAATATGGCTGTATTTTCCCTAATTTGGAAACTACTTGCACTCACCCCTCCCATAACAACATCATCTAAAGCACCCCAAATATTTTTAATTTCATCCGATGGTTTAGTAAAATCAAAGATAGGTTTTTCACCGACAGCGCCCAGATACTTTGTAGCTGCTGTAACTAAATTTTTTACACCTTGATATTCAACATTTTCTGGTGTATCACCTACAATTTCCGGCAAATAAAACTTCACACCTTGATTATATTTTGCTCTATCTGGTGTATCTCCTTCAACTGGTTGAACACGCACTGCTGTACAACAAATAACAGCTTGAATATTAGCCATAACTAAATTAGTCAAAGTTTCTGGTTTCGTAATATCTCCAACTACTAAATTAATATCATCTCCCAGAATTGGCCGTGCTTTGTCAATATCTCTAACTAAACAGCGCACATTATACCCCTGTGCTACCAATTTTTTCACAACTCTTTTACCCACACCACCCGTCGCACCAGCTACCAGAATTACACCCATATTTATTCCTGCTTTTGATATATCTTGATTATCTTTTGGACTACCTGAAAATAATTTCCCTATCCAGTTCAGAACCGGAAATACTTCAAAATAAGTGAGAGTTTTGATAAACCTGCATAAATCCCAGCGAGAACTATTGTTATTATTCATAGTTACTATTGAATCACCTCATTTTATTATTGTAACAACTTTATGTGTATATGGTGAAGAAATATCCAATCCTGGGTATAATATAACAGTCCCGAATAAAATTTCAACATCTCTTTTGTCTCTTCCTCTGCGTTCTCTGCGCCTCTGCGGTTCGTTAAAATAAATAATTTGCATCATGAATCAATTTGAAAAAGTCCAAGCTGAATATGAAAAATTTCCCGAAGAGTTTACCAGTATTATTATTAGTACGGTGAATAAACAGGGAATTCCTAATGCTAGTTATGCTCCTTTTGTTATGGATGATGAAAAAAACATCTATATTTATGTGAGTGGACTAGCTACCCATACCCAAAACATTAAAGATAATCCTCAAGTCAGTGTTTTATTTATTGATGATGAAGCTAAAACTAAACAAATTTTTTCCCGTCGGCGGTTAAATTTTGATTGTAATGCAAGTTTGATAGAAGCAGAAACAGAAAAATGGCTGCAAATTGTAGATAAATTTCAAATTCGGTTTGGAGAATTGATTACCACCTTACGCAGTTTACCGGATTTTCGGATTTTGCAACTGACACCCCATAGCGGACGTTTTGTAATTGGGTTTGGGGCTGCTTATAATATTAATGTTGATAATATAAATCAGCTTGTTCAAATTACTAAAGATTCACTTTCTTAAATTATGCTACAATTTCAACCTCCAGGTTTTGGGAATAAATTCATTCACACATCTTTAGGGACAATGGTTTACTATACCCAAGTTAGCGCACCTTGGGAAAATACCAAAGATCAAGATTTACCACCATTATTATTTTTACATAATTTTGGCGGTGGTGCTTCTGCTTATGAATGGTCGAAAATTTACCCAGCTTATGCTGCACAACATAGAATTTTAGCCCCTGATTTAATTGGTTGGGGGAAATCTGCTCACCCGGTACAAGATTATCAAATTCAAGATTATTTAACTACGATTATTGAGTTTATTCATCAAACTTGTAAGCAACCTGTAACTGTAATTGCATCTTCCTTAACTGGGGCGTTGTCTATTCGTCTTGCTGTCAGTTATCCTGATTTATTCAAAGCTTTATTTTTATTTTGTCCTTCTGGTTTTAATGATTTTAGAGAAGGTGCAGGAAGAAGATTACCACCGTCTTTAATTAATACCCCATTAGTGGATAATTTAATTTATGCTTTAGGTGCAGAAAATGAAATTGCAGTCAGGAATTTTTTACAAAGTTTTCTTTTTGCTAACCCAGAAAGAGTGACTCAAGAAATGGTAAATGCTTATTTAACTTCTGCACAACAACATCAAGCTAAGTTTGCAGCTTTGTCATTTTTACGGGGAAATCTTTATTTTGATTTGAGTTTATATATTCCACAACTTCAAATTCCTACTGTAATGTTGTGGGGTGAAAAAGCACAATTTACTAATATTCAATTAGGACGACGTTTAGCTAGTTTAAATCCTGATATAGTTACAGGTTTTTACGAAATACCAGATACGGGAATACTCCCACATTTAGAAATACCTGCGGTAGTGATGGGAATTTTGCAGAAATATCACAAAACTGGGGAGTTGAGAATATAAATTAAATCTAAGAAATGAGATTTTGATGTGCCGATTAGTTATAAGATTAATTGTAACCCATATTCCGCACTTCACAATGTAGTATCAGAGATTTTACTTCTTGTAACATACCTCATTTTTTCCCAACCCACTTACTGACTAGGGGCTTGGTGACTAAATACAAAAGCCTTACAGGTAAAGGATTTCAGAGAATTTGAAATTGAAAAACTGCCAGCGTTGAGTTCGTGGGAACTGAAAAACTTGGTATTTAATTTTGATTTCCAGGAAAAATCGCTCCTATCTAACTCTTCCAACTGTCACCAGTCACTTCTCATCACCACAACACTTTTTCACCAACCCCTAGATAGGCATAAATATTATTTATGATCATCATGATTGTGTTAATATTTCGAGCGACTTGAGGCGATATCCTAAACCGTGCATGGTTTCAATAAAATCTTCCGGAGCCCCAACCGCTTTGAGCTTTTGGCGTATACTTCTCAAATGAACTTTAACAGTATGTTCAT
>JBJTUF010000086.1:0-4032 GCA_046080565.1 Cuspidothrix sp.
TCCCAAGGGTTTTTACAGCAGTTATTCCCTGATGTTGATCCTGATGTGTGGACACAGGTACAGGTGACGTTTGTTGCAGGTTCGGCTCAGGATGATGGGGGTAATGCAGCGACTCAGGCGATGATTATACCTGTAGACCCGAATCGTTTACCAGCACCGTTACCTCCGGGTGTAGATCCGCAGTTGGTGATTTCGATTCAAGCGGGGGGTGCAAATGGGTTTAACAGAGAAGCAGATGGTGGTGCGACTAATTTTGATGTTCCAGCACCGATACAGTTCCCCAATTTAGAGGGGTTGAAACCGGGTGAGAAGAGTTTGTTCTGGTCTTTTGACCATGATGCTGGTAAGTGGATTGTGATTGGTACGGGTACGGTTAGTGAGGATGGGAAGACGATTAAATCTGATCCTGGGGTTGGGGTTTTAGCTCCGGGTTGGCATTTTGTGAATCCGGGAAGCCCTACAGATGGACCCAAACCACCACCACCTTGTCAAGATAGTCAACAAGTGATTGATGATGTTGTTGATGTAATGACAACAGTGGCTGATTGTGCTAAAGAAATTGCAGGAATTGGAAAAGTAATTAATGCTATTTTTGAAGCTGCTAAAGGGATTCGTAAGTTAATCAATAATGCCATTGATCTGAAAAACCAAATAGACGAGGCGCAACAACAAGGAAAAGTAGTTACCGTTGGCACAGTTACCAGTGGTATCAAATTACTTAATGATGCTAAGTTGAGTACCGTAAGCATTGTTGATTCTCTCAAATCACAGAATCCAGTCAGTAAAGCTCTGGCAATTTCTAAGTGTATTGAATCAGTACTTGGAACTTTTGAGAGTATTTGTGGACGCTTAACAGAGAAAAAAGATAGTCCGTGTAATACCATAGTTGTCCGCACTGTTTGTCTTGGATTAGCAACGGCAAGAACACTTTTAGCGAAGGTAAATGGGTTGATTAGTAAAGCAGAAGATGGGTTAAAAACCTTGGGATTAGAGTTAGTGTGTCGAACAATTGATCAACTCAATACTCTAGTTAAAACTGGAACTAACCTTAATTCTAATCAAGTCCAATTATTGACTTTTAGCAATTTAGTGATAACAGCAGAATTAGGTCCAGATGATCCCTTGCCAGATGGAGTCTTAGGATTGCTAACTGATATTATTAGCCAAGGTCAGGATGCAAACACAGACTTCGCTTCAGTTGAAGAATTTGGTGCAGGATTTGGCGATTTAGAAACTACTAATAACAATTTAATAAACGATAGTAGTCTCATTCATGGAGAAATAGCAGGAACGCCAGCAAATTCACCTTATCTAATTGAATACAATAATTTCCAATTGCGAGGAAAAACTAATGGTCGAGGTCAGATTAGTTCTGTATTGCCACGTAATACGGACTACAAAATATCGGTGTATGACATTACCAACAATTTAATTGGAACGATAATTGGAAAAACAGCACTTTCTGGTTCAGCAACACAAATTCCTAAAATTCTTTATCAATCTGCTGTTGGATTACCTGATACTGATGGTGAAGGATTAGTTGATCAAGCTGAAAAAATTATTGGTACAAATGCTAATAAAAAAGATACCGACAACGACGGAATCAACGATTTTGCCGAAATTCAACAAGGTTTAGACCCTCTTGGTGGTCAAGGTTTCCCCACCGGAATTATCGCTTCTTTACCCTTATTAGGTGAAGCTAAAGCAGTAACAGTTGCAGGTTCAATTACTAATTCCCAAACTCAAACAGCTTACGTTGCAACAGGTTCTTATGGTTTAGCAGTTGTCAACGCTTCCCAATTTAATAACCCAACCATCTTAGGTCAACTTAACCTCCTTGGTGATGCTACCGATGTAGCAGTTGATACAAAACTAAATATCGCTGCTGTTGCTAGTAATTCCGGTGGGTTGCATTTGGTGAATGTTGCTGATGGAATGCTTCCCACTTTAAATAAGACAATCAATCTCGATGCTAACCAGGTAGAAATTGCTGATGGTATTGCCTACGCAACAGTTGATAATGTACTCCATGCTATTGGTCTAGCAACTGGTGAAGAATTGCAAAATCTAACCTTACCTGGTTCTGGTACAGTCACAGGTCTAGCACGTGAAGGAACTACACTTTATAGCTTTGTCAGTGGTTCAGATACCTTCTCAGCTATTGATATTACAGATGAAGGTGCTGCTACTGTACTTGGTCAACTTAATGTTGATATTGCTTCATCCGATGTCGGGTTATCTGTTGGTAATGGTGTTGCTTACCTCGCAGGTAGTGGTTTACGCACAATTAATGTATCTAATCCTAGCAGTCCTACTTTAATTAGTGATGCTGATAATTTCTTTACAGCTAGAGGTGTGACTCTCAATGGTTCAGGTTTAGCTTTAGTTTCCGCAGAAGGTCAAGGATTAGCAGTTTATAGTTCAACTGACCCAACTAAAACAGATGCTTTCTTAACTGTTTTTAATACACCTGGTTTTGCTTATAATGCTGCTATAGTCTCCGGTATTGCTTTCCTTGCTGATGGTAGCAGTGGTTTACAAGTTATTAACTACTTGTCATTTGACAACAAAGGTCAAGCACCAACCATTAACATTAACACCTCTGCTATTGACCTAGACCCCAACACCACAGGTATTCAAATCCAAGAAGGTACAACCATTCCTATCCTTGCAAACATCTTAGATGATGTCCAAGTCCGTAATGTGGAATTATTGGTTAATGGTCAGGTGATTAGTAATGATGTGTCCTTCCCCTGGGATTTATCAGTTATTGCACCTGCTATTACTCCAGATAAAAATACTGTTGATATTCAAGTCCGCGCTACTGATACAGGTGGCAATACAGCCTTATCTAACACGCTAACTTTAAATTTGAGCGAAGATATTTTTGCACCCGCAGTTCAGGGAACAACACCTAGTGAGGGTGCAAGACGTAAGGAAATACCCTCAATTGCGATTAAATTTAATGAAGCTTTAGATACCACAAAACTTAATCTGTCGGGTATTACCTTAACTAACTTAGGTGCAGATGGTGTTTTAGGTGGTGGTGATGACACGGTAGCTACATTAACTGATTTACAAACCCGCAACTTTGACCGCACTCTCGTGATCTTAACTGGTGGTAAGTTACCGTTGGGTGAATATCAACTCAAAGTTGACCCCAGTATAATTTCTGATGTTTCAGGTAATGCTTTAGCCAATCCTGTTACTTTGAACTTCACTAAGCGTCCGCTGACAACACCTATAAATTTTGGTACTGCGATTGCAGGTAGTCTAGTAGAAGCAGGAGACGATGAGGTTTATACCTTTACAGGTACAGTAGGTCAAAGGTTGTATTATGACGGATTAATTAATAACAGAACTTCTACTATTTATGCACGGTTAATCAGTCCTAGTGGACAAACGCTATTTTCATTTAATGATGCTGATAGCGATAGAACACCATTCACCCTCACAGAAGCAGGAACATATAGATTAATTCTGGATGGTTCAGGTGACAACACAGGTAACTACAGTTTCAACCTAATTGATGCAAGTGCAGCCACAGCAATTACATTAGGAACAACAGTTACAGAGACACTAACACCAGGATTACAAGCAGACATTTATCGGATTAATGGCACAGCAGGACAACGGCTATACTTTGACTCCCTAGCAGCAGCAGCCTCTAATGCCACTTGGACTCTCTATGGACCTGGAAATCAATCAATTGCGGGAAATGATCTCAGCAATGACTTTGACAATGACTTTGAAACCACATTAACCAGCACAGGAACATATTTATTAGTCCTGGATGGCAATAATAGCAATGGCAATATTAACTACAGTTTCAAAGTCACAAGTTCCTTATCAGCACCAACGACTCTGACACTAGGAACAGCAGTCACAAGCACAATTTCTCAAACAGGAGAAATAGATGAATATACCTTTACTGGTGCAGTTGGTCAAAGATTGTATTACGACGGATTGATTAACAACACAACTTCTACCATCAATGCACAATTAATTAGTCCCAGTGGAGAAACAGTATTC
>JBJTUF010000087.1:0-27893 GCA_046080565.1 Cuspidothrix sp.
AGGTGTATTTTGTAGAATTCAGGTAACATTATCAATAGATAGTCCTTATTGAGAATAGTGGGGCTATCTTTTTTTACCATAAATCGGTACAATTTTCACCTGATAAGCTGTTTAGGTTATTTCGTCATCCCCTCAGAGAAAATACACCAATTTTCTCAATTAAACGACTAGAAACAAACCATTGGGTAAATAACTCACATACCCCCACAATCCCACCAAACAAACCCAAAAAACTCGCTAAATCTTGATCACCAAAATTAGCATTTAATTCTCTCAGATATTGAAAATCTATTAATAAGCCCATTACTTGTAGCAGGGCAACAAAAATAAATAAATACCAAACATAACGCTTGAGAGGAGTTTGTAAGCGACGATGGCGAGAACCTTGTTCTTCGGGAATATCTCTTTGGGGTGTACTGGGAAAAGCGCCGCGATATTTATAAGTTAAAACAAATAAAACCCCCGAACCACAAAGAATCACCAAACAGGCCAGAATAATTACCTGATTCAGTGACATAATTTTCACCAAAGCAGGCAAACTAAACCCACTGACAACATCTGCAACTAATAAACCACTACTAACTAGAGGATAAGTCCGTTTAATTTCTCGAATATTAAAAAGTTGATTAGCAACAATGGAAGTATTTAGATCATTAACTACATAACAAGCATCTACCCATAATCGCAGGACAAAAATAATTACCATAGCGATCGCTGGCACATTAATTCCCGACCGCAATAATACTAATAAAAATAAAGGAACAACCATACAAGGGACAATAGACACAATCACCCAGCGTAAAGGAAAAATCCTTTGCAACCAAGAAAATAGACCCACAAGTCCCGCACCCAAAGCAGCACTAGCAATGTAAATCCAAGGTAATTGGCCAGCCCCATATTGATCTAAAAATAAAGCAACAGTGCTATCCTCAGCCCATCGTAATCCCACTGCCACAATTGTATAAAAGGCAAACATCATCCAAGTGCGTTCAACTTCTTCCGGCCGCAGATTCACCCACTGAAGAAGTTTTATCAAAATGCCTCTCTTAGCAGTAAACGAGTGATTGTTCAATTCCATGCAATTTTATCTTCTGGGGTAACTAAGTAAAAATATCAGAATAAATCAGAAAAGAATAAAGATTAATGCTTGTGATTAAATCTATCTTAATATTTAACAGATTTTCTGACTGTATTATTAACAGTAAGTAAAAACTGAATAATTTAAAGTTTGTACCTAAGAATTTATCCCTAATTTACCACTATAGTTGATCACAGGTATAAATTAGAGCAAAAGCCAAAGGTCAGCACTTCGACTTCGCTCAGTAACCGGAGACAGGAGGAAAAGCCTTGTTATATATATGTTTCAAGGATCAATCATCTTCTAATCATCCTGGCTACAGCTATAATAGTAAAAGTCCTGAACAACTGAGTATTATTTTTATCTCTCAGTATTCAGGACTAGGATACAGAAATAATTTAAATTCATTACCCAATTGACAGCAGATTCGATATCAATAAGTAACAGGATCTATGTTAAACACTATACACAAAACCATTTTGATTTATGTAGGAGAAAACAACCCTTTGCCCCAATGAAATTTGTTGTATGTAGGATTTATAGCAGAAGGCAAGAGGCAAAAGACAACAGTAAAACCCTTGCTATGATTATGTTTCAAGAATCAATTATGTCCTAATCATCTTGGCTACAGCTATATTACTACTCAACTAAGTAAATATGCGTTGTTATAGACACTTCTAGAGACGTTCTATAGAACGTCTCTACATTAGTCTTAACTAGATGTTTACCGTAGTAACAAGGGTCACAAATTTATTTTTTCGGAGAAATTAGCATCATCATATTTCGTCCTTCTTTCTTTGGTGCTTGCTGTACTTCACCAAAAGGCTCTAGATCGGTGGCCATACGCTTGAGCAAAGTCTCTGCTAAGTCGCTATGTTGAATTTCTCGACCTCGGAACATGACTGTAGCCTTGACCTTATCCCCATCCTTGAGGAAACGTTCGGCTTGTTTGACGCGCACATTATAGTCATGCTCTTCTATTTTGTAGCGCATTTTAACTTCTTTCACATCAGCCGTGTGTTGCTTCTTCCTGGCTTCCCGCGCCTTCTTCTCCTGCTCAAACTTATATTTCCCATAGTCCATAATTCGACATACCGGCGGATCAGCTTTGTCACTGATTAGTACGAGGTCTAATTCCTTTTCCTCTGCTAATTGGATCGCCTCTTGGGGGGTAATAATTCCCAATTGTGCGCCATCAGTGTCAATCACCCGAATTTTCGGGAAGCGAATCCGTTCGTTAATTTGGGGCAGATCGCGAGTTCTTTTTTTCTCAATCACAGGCATTATGATTTAGTGGCAGTTCTTTAGTTAAGAATTTGGATTGGTCTTGATTCACTTAGCTTAGTTTAATATGCCGATGAAGGCAAAATACAAGAGTAACTTAAAATGAAAAAATGAGTATCCATGTCTAGGATAGCTAATTCATACATAAGTTGGGTAAACCAACATACTTGCTATTCTACTCACTTTGAGATAATTTCCCTACATTACTTAATCTAAATTACATAATATTTGACAATAATTAACGAAAGCAGAAGGAAGGAGGCAGAAGGCAAGAGGCAGAAGGCTCATAGGTCTTAAGTATAGCTGTAATCAGGATGATTAGGAGATGATTGATCCTTAAAACCTAATCATAGCCAGGGTTTTACTATTGGCTTTTGCCTCTTATCTCTTGCCTTCTGCTATAAAAACCGATAATTGATAGTCCAAATGCTTCACTCTTCATCTGGTCTGTACTCAACAGGATTTGAAATTACGCTAAATTATTTTCAGAAATCTATTTAGAGATCAACGTGACCACTGCAATACATTGGCAAAAACGAGTTGGTAATCAAAGGGACTGGGTGTGGCGTGGTTGGCAAACCCGTTATACTTACATTCGTCCCCCGGCAATCTCTCCTCAAAAAACACCTCTGATTTTGTTGCACGGGTTTGGTGCTTCCATTGGCCATTGGCGACACAATTTAGAAGTTTTAGGAAAATCTCATACGGTTTACGCTCTCGATATGATTGGTTTTGGTGCTTCGGAAAAAGCTGCAACTAATTATAATGTCTTGCTTTGGGTAGAACAGGTTTACGATTTTTGGCAAACTTTTATCCGTCAACCAGTGGTTTTAATCGGTAATTCTATTGGTTCACTTATCTCTTTAGTCGCAGCCGCTACTCATCCTGATATGGTAAAGGGTATAGTCATGATGAGTCTACCCGACCCTAGCCTAGAACAAGAAATGATTCCACTGATGATTCAACCTCTTGTTAGCAGAATTAAAAGTATATTTACTTCTAGATTAATTCTTAAACCAATATTTTATTTTGTCCGTCGTCCCGGTGTCTTACGTCGTTGGGCTGGTTTAGCCTATGCTAATCCTGAAGCGGTTTCCGATGAACTCATAGATATTTTAGCTGGCCCCCCCCAGGATAGAGGATCTGCCCGTGCTTTTCGCGCCCTATTTAAAGCCACAACAGGAATTAATTTTAGTCCTAGTGTCAAGCAAATTTTACCAAACTTAGCAATTCCTATGTTGTTGATGTGGGGAAAAAAAGACCGATTTGTTCCCCCCGCATTAGCTGATCAATTTGTACGCTGCAATGACAAACTAGAATTAATGTATCTAGAAGATGTTGGCCATTGTCCCCATGATGAATCACCAGAACAAGTTAACCAAGTCATTTTAGATTGGATTGGTAGTTTGTCAGTTGTTGGTTGTCTAAAAAGTTTTTAGGTTTTGATTCTGTGGGTTTTCAGCCTACTTTCTTATAAAATAAGAATTCAGACCGACAATTTAGCGTGGTAGAAAATCGCTTCGCAGTCATAAATGCCGGTCTGCGTTTATACCATGCTCCTTGAGTCCAAGATGAAACATACGTTATCAGTTATTGTTGAAGATGAAGCGGGGGTTCTATCCCGTATTGCTAGTTTATTTGCGCGTCGAGGTTTTAATATAGAAAGTCTTGCGGTTGGACCGGCGGAGCAGGAAGGTGTATCCCGAATTACAATGGTTGTTCCAGGAGATGATCGCATCATTGAGCAATTAACTAAACAACTGTATAAGTTAGTTAATGTTCTCAAAGTCCAAGATATTACGGAAATTCCTTGTGTCGAAAGAGAATTGATGCTGTTAAAGGTTAATGCTACTAGCAGTAATCGTTCTGAAATTATTGAATTATCTCAGATTTTTCGAGCGCGAATTGTGGATGTGGCTGAAGATTCTTTAACTTTGGAAGTGGTGGGAGATCCTGGTCTAATGGTAGCTATTGTTCAAGTCCTACAAAAATTTGGACTGAAAGAAATTGCTCGCACAGGTAAAATATCTCTGACTCGTGAATCGGGTGTAAATACTGAATTATTAAAGTCTTTGCAAGCAAAATTATAACATGATTGAAAACTGATTATTAGAAAGTTAGCGATCGCTATTTTTCATTTTTCATCAATTCCCACAACAGAAAAACTAGGTTGGGTTAAGCAACAGCACAACCCAACAACAGAATTATTTAATTGTCAGAAGTTTTAGGCAAAGCTAGAAATACCGAAATCTGGTGGTATATCTTGTAGTCTTCCCGGTCCAATGGCTTGTAATCCTTCTTTGAGGATAATATCACCGGTATACAAGGCTTTACCTACTATCACACCTGTGACACCTTGGGGTTCTAAAGCTAATAAGCTTAACAAATCTGTAACGGAACTGACACCACCGGAAGCAATTACAGGTATGGAAATTGCCGCAGCAAGTTCTCGTAATGCGTCTAAATTCGGGCCTTCTAGTGTACCGTCACGGTTAATATCGGTGTAAATTATCGCTGCTGCACCTAATTCTTGCATTTGGGTCGCTAGTTGGGTTGCTAATACTGCTGATGTTTCTAACCAACCGCGAGTTGCAACTAAACCGTTACGGGCATCTATGCCAATAATAATTTGTTGAGGAAATTCTTGACAAAGTTCTTGGACTAAGTGAGGTTGTTCGACAGCGACAGTACCGAGAATTGCCCAATTTACACCTAAATTGAATAATTGTACAACACTGGAGCGATCGCGTAATCCTCCTCCAACTTCAATGGGGATGTCAAGATTATTTCTAATGGCTTCAATGGCGGCTAAGTTGACTATTTTCCCAGCTTTCGCGCCATCTAAATCAACTAAATGTAATCTAGTTGCGCCTTGGTCTGCCCACATTTTTGCTACTTCTACGGGATTTTCGCTAAATACTTGGGATTGTGCATAATCTCCTTTATATAGTCGCACACAGCGACCTTCTAATAAATCAATTGCGGGTATTACTTCCATAATTGGTAATTGGTAAATTATTATTCCCTCTTCCCTGTTCCCTGTTCCCTGTTCCCTAATTCCTGTACTGCTTGGCGAAAACCCAAGACTAGCAAGATGTTAGAAAGAGTTAAAAAGACTTCTGCACCACCATGTAACCAGTCTATATTGGCGAGTTGTTCTTGATAAACGACTTTGGCATAAATGCCGGCGGGAATGGTGACAGCAACAAAGACTAATGTACCGTAAAATCCATATAGAGCTAAACGTGGCATTTGGGGAACGCGGCTGATAAACCACAAGAAACCCAAATAGGGAAACAGAGAGAGGGCAAATAGGGTTTCTTTTGATATCATGATTCTGATTTGATAGATTCTGGTTCAATGCTGCTGGCGGACTTTGTAGAACGCCAAATCAGATAAGCTGCTGCCCAAAGAGTAAAATTACCAACTAATGTCATGGTAGCTTGTAGGGTTACTAACCATTCTAGGGATTCGGAATTGTCGAAATAATGCCATGTACAAGCACACATTGCACTAATTAAAGCAGGTAACATTCCAAAGGATAAACCCCACCAACTATGATTTTTAGTAAGTTCACCGTATATCCAGATTAGCCAAATTGCGGCTATCCACTCAATAACGCTAGAAATATGAATTATCCAGGTAGGAATTGAAAGGGCGTGCATAATTAATAGTTAGTTGTCAGTTGTCAGTGGTAGATAACTAAGTAGAACGAACTAAATAATTCAAAGTTTGTAGTGAGGACTTGAGTCCTCAAAGCAGGAATAAATTCCTGACTACGAACTTTTGATTTATTCCCATCTACTTACTTAGATAAACAATTGATAATCCAAAATCCAAAATCTAAAATTTAAAATGGGGAAAATGCGGGTTTTATTGTCTGGGTATTACGGTAAAGGTAATGGTGGTGATGAAGCTTTGTTAGCCACACTTCTGCAAATGCTACCATCTGATGTTACTCCTGTGGTACTTTCTGGAAATCCTGAAGAAACTCATCGGCGTTATGGTGTGGAATGTTACAACCGGATGGCGTTTTTCCAGGTAATCAAAGCTTTGCGTTCCTGTGACGCTTTTATTTGGGGTGGTGGCAGTTTAATTCAAGATGCGACTAGCAGTATTAGCCCTTTTTATTATGGGGGATTAATGGCTTTAGCTCAAGGGATGGGTTTAAAAACGATAGCTTGGGGACAAGGAATTGGTCCATTGTTGCGTTCCCAAACTCGTTGGTTAGCTCATAGTAATTTTGCAGGTTGTAGTCAAGTCAGTGTGCGCGATCGCTCTAGTTCGGGTTTATTATCAGATTGGAGTATACCTCATATCCTTGCACCTGACCCGGTTTGGGCGTTGGCATCGAAACCAGTAGAAGAATTAGTAAATTTACCAAAACCGAGAATTGCAGTTACGTTAAGAAATCATCCCCAATTAACAGAAAATAGATTAACAGATTTAACGCAAGCTTTAGTTAATTTGCAGAAAGAAACCCAAGCCTTTATTTTATTATTGCCATTTCAAAAAAGCGAAGATTTAGGAATTGCTGAAAAAATTCATACTCAATTACAAGATGTTAGCAGAGTTATTTGTTCAGAAGATCCCCAAATTTTAAAAGGTGTATTTCGTGATGTAGAAATGTCCATTGGAATGCGTTTACATAGTTTAATTATGGCAGCAAGTGAAGGTTCTCGTTGTTTTGCTTTGAGTTATGACCCAAAAGTAAACCGATTAATGGAAGATTTAGAAATACCTGGTTGGGATTTAAAAGATTTACCAGATAGTGTAAATGTAATTAGTAAAGCTTGGATTGATTATTATTATCATGGAAAATCTTTATCAGATGAAAAAATTCAATCTTTAGTAAAGGAAGCTTATTTACATCAAAAATTGTTAGAAAAGATGTTAAATATGTGAATTTATAGAAAAATTCAGGAGTCACCGAATCAAAAAAATTTTTTATCATGAATCCTTACATATAGAAAAATCACCTAGTTTAACATTCAACACTTCTGGTACTGAGTAATTTATTCCTCTTTCGAGGATTGAAGTTTTCACTACCAAACTTAATTTACATATAAATATAAATTTTAAAAATATCCGGATCTGAGAATCATAAACCTGTAAAAAGTTAATATTACAGTATTTTACCAATCTTGATGTCAATTCCTATCTAACCATTGACAAATATTATTGATGATATTTTTTGGGAACATTTTCTATACATTATACCACTTAAGCAATATATAACATCTCTATCTAACGAATCAGTACATACCGACCGAACTATTCCCTAGATTCTATATTTTCGATATCAAGGAGTATCACTAAATATGACTAATATCAATCCATCACATACAACTAAACAATTATTAGCAGGTTACTGTGGAATTATATTTGGTGGATTTGGACTACATAAATTTATTCTAGGATATGCTTCAGAAGGGTTTATTATGTTATTTATTTCCCTCATTGGTGGTTCTTTTACCTACGGATTTACATTAATAATTATGCAGCTTGTAGGTTTAATTGAAGCAATGATTTATTTGAATAAACCCCAGGAAGATTTTGTAAATACATATTTTGTGAATAAACAAGGTTGGTTCTAGACTTTAGACGTAAATAAATTAAAGTTTGTAGTCAGGAATTTAGTTCTGATAGTATCTTTTGGTAGGGATAAATTCCTCACTACGAACTAGAATTTTATTTTATTATGACTTACGCAAAAAAACTCTCAAATTCTTATTTCTCTGTGTCCTGGAGCGGTTCGTTATTCCCTAACTTGTGTGCAAGTCCTATTTATATTTAATAATACTTATCTAATTAATATGCAAATTTTTAAACATAAACAGACACATTTGCTGATATTGCTGATAATGAGTATGGGATATTTTACTACAGTATCCAGTTGGGAAATAAATTATTTCTATAAAAGCTTGATCTTGATGTTACCAATACAGTTAACCAGTATAATTTACGCTAATAAGATAAAACGATGATTTTTTTGATTTAGGCGATTGTTTTGATTTACAGTAGTTCGGGAGATACATCGCTCATTTTTTAGGGAAGTTAAGATATCAATAGACATCTGGTAAAAATGATGGTATGGACAATTCATGAATTGTCTGTAGAAGGGTTTGGTAATTATGCAAATTTAATTACCACCAGATGTCTAATAAACTTAAGATTCTTTCACTTGGTCAAAGTGACAGATTTCCCTTAATCTCAAAGTAGAGACGTTTAACAAGCGTCATAATAACAAGAGTGAATGTAGAAACTAGCTATGCAACTGATCCCAAAAACTGACATAGTATCTGAATCTCCGACAACGCCAATAAAATTGGACTTAGAGAAAATTATTTTAGATGTTAGCGGTATGAAGTGCGCTGGATGTGTGAAAGCAGTGGAAAAACAGCTTTTGCAATATCCAGGAGTAAAAAGTGTCTGTGTTAACTTGGCTACAGAAGTAGCAGTTGTAGAGGCAGAAGGTGATACTGTAGATCCAGAAGCACTAGCTCAGAAATTAACCCAGACGGGTTTTCCCAGTGAGTTACGTAGAAACAAAAATGCTGGTGATAAATCTGATGTAGTGCAAAATTCAGCTACCAAACAACGCCAAGAAATTCAAGGTACAATTAGACAGTTAGTAGTTGCTAGTGTACTGGTGATATTATCAGGACTTGGCCATTTTGGTGATCTTGGCTCTTCTATTTTCCCTTTTTTAAATAATATTTGGTTTCATTGTGGACTGGCAACGGTAGCTATTATTTTACCTGGTAGACAGATTTTAATAGAAGGTTGGCAGGGTTGGCGACGGGATGCGCCAAATATGAATACTCTGATCGGGTTGGGAGTGCTAACGGCTTATACTGCGAGTTTGGTGGCCCTATTGTTTCCCCAAATGGGTTGGGACTGCTTCTTTGATGAACCGGTGATGATGTTGGGTTTTATTCTCCTGGGGAGAACTTTAGAAAAACAGGCGCGAGGACGTGCTGCATCAGCATTTCGCCAATTGTTGGCATTGACACCCCAAACAGCAAGATTAATTATTAGTTCTGACCCGGAAAAATTAATTTCTGGGGCAAATATTATAGAAATTCCGGCGGAACAAGTACGTGTAGGTGAATGGTTGCAGGTACTTCCTGGGGATAAAGTGCCGGTAGATGGTGAAATTCGTTTTGGCCAAACTACCATAGATGAGTCCATGCTGACTGGGGAAGCAGTACCAGTGATCAAGCAACCGGGGGATACTGTGACTGGGGGAACTTTGAACCAGTCAGGGGCGATCGCTATTCAAGCTACCCGCACAGGTGATAATACAACTTTAGCCCAAATTGTGGCTTTAGTAGAAGCTGCCCAAACTCGCAAAGCACCTGTACAAAAATTGGCAGATACGGTGGCTGGTTATTTTACTTATGGTGTCCTAACAGCTTCTTGTTTAACCTTTGCCTTTTGGTATTTGCTGGGAACTCAACTCTGGCCAGATGTAACTATGTCCGGAGCGATGGAAATGGCTCATAATATGGGACATACAGCCCAGCATTTAGCCCTCCCCACTCAATATTCTGGACTGTTAATTAGTTTAAAATTAGCGATCGCCGTCATGGTGGTTGCTTGTCCCTGTGCTTTAGGACTAGCTACCCCTACAGCTATCCTGGTGGGAACAGGTATGGGTGCAGAACGGGGACTATTAATTAAAGGTGGGGACGTTTTAGAAAAAGTTCACAAATTAGATACGGTAGTTTTTGATAAAACTGGAACTCTTACCACAGGCAAGCCGTCGGTGACTGATTGTATAGTATTAGTAGAATCGGTTTCGCCATCAGCCTTGATCCAATTGGCAGCAGCAGTAGAAAGCGGCACTTATCACCCCCTAGCGACAGCTATCCAACAAGAGGCCAAATTTCAAGAGTTAACCATTCCCCATGCTGTGGAGTTCCATACAGAACCAGGTCTAGGGGTATCTGCTGTCGTAGAAGGAAAAAATGTCCTTTTAGGTAGTTGGGAATGGTTAAATTCCCACCAAGTTAATATTAATGAGACCGCAGATGAAGAAGGAAAGAAACTAGCCCAAGCCGGAAAAACTGTTATTGGTGTAGCCGTGGATGGGATTTTAAGCGGCTTAATTGCTGTAAGTGATACCCTCAGACCAGACGCGAAAACCGCCGTATGTCAGCTACAGCAAATGGGTTTGCGAGTCATGCTACTAAGTGGTGATAGACCAGAAGCAGCCCAAGCGATCGCCCAACAATTAGGAATTCCTGACAGCCATCAAATAGCTGGCATTCCCCCAGCCCAAAAAGCCGCTACCATTCAATCTCTTCAATCTGGGAAAACCAAATCATTTGTTGCTATGGTAGGTGATGGTATTAATGATGCACCCGCTTTATCACAGGCAGATGTAGGCATCGCTTTACACTCTGGTACAGATGTAGCAATGGAAACTGCTGAAATTATCTTGATGCGAAATTCTGTTACCGATGTTGTAAAATCAATTCAATTGAGTCGTGCTACTTTCAATACTATCCGCCAAAACTTATTTTGGGCTTTTGCCTATAATACAATTGGTATCCCCCTAGCTGCTGGTGTATTATTACCTATCTGGGGCTTTAATCTGGGTCCTTCTAGTGCCGCAGCATTAATGGCCTTTAGCTCTGTTAGTGTTGTTACTAACTCAATTTTATTGAGGAGATTTGATCCCTAATATAGTAGAAGGTAAGAGGCAAAAGGCAAGAGGCAAAAGTAAAGATAAATATTATTACCTATTACCTATTACCTTAAAAAAACATAGCATCTATCTAGTCAATATTTATGATTTCTGAAAGTTTAGGTAATAATACCTCTTTTCCAATGGCATCATCATTTAATGAAAACCATCTACTGATTATTGAAGATGACCAAGGACGTAAAGAATTTACTTTAGAAAATCCTGTCTATTCTATTGGTAGAGATAAAGAGTGTAATATCCGCTTGTTCTCTCAATTTGTTTCTCGTCATCATGCTACATTAGTGAGACTGCCACGCCCTAATGATAGCAAACGATATTATTATCGGATTGTAGATGGTAATGCCAAAGGCAAACCCAGTTCTAACGGTTTGATGATTAATGGGCGGAAAATACCAGCCCATGACCTCAATAATGAAGATGAGATCGTCTTTGGACCCCAGGTACGTGCTATTTATTATCTACTCAAAAATACAGAACGGTTGTCATCAACTGATGCTAGTGAATATGACATTACATTAATTAATCCTGGCATGACAGAAGATTTTGAAGACTAAGGGAGTGTTAATTTAAATTAGATAATAAACAATAAATAGTAAAATGAAAATAGCAATTAGTGGTGGAACAGGTTTTGTGGGTAGTCTGCTAGTAAAAAGACTACACACAGAAGGTCATACAATATTAGTCTTAACTCGCAATCCTCATTCTGCCCAAAGGGTTTTTCCCTCATCAGCTTTTCCTAATCTAGAAATTATTGCTTATACCCCTCGTATATCGGGTGTTTGGCAAGATGCGATCGCAGGTTGTGATGCAGTAGTGAATTTAGCAGGAGAACCCATTGCGGAAGAACGTTGGACACCAGAACGCAAGCAGGAACTTCTCAACAGTCGCAAACTGGGTACACAAAAAATTGTCGAAGCAATAGCCAAAGCTAATCCTCGCCCCACGGTATTAGTTAATGCCTCTGCTATCGGTTACTACGGAACAAGTGAAACTGGAACTTTTGATGAAAATAGTCCCCCAGGTCAAGACTTTCTCTCTCAAATTTGCCAAGAGTGGGAAAGGGAAGCTAGGAAGGTCAAAGATGCTGGTGTCCGACTGGTAATTTTGCGCTTTGGCATTGTTTTAGGTAATGGTGGCGCGTTAGGTAAAATGATTACCCCCTTTAAACTTTTTGCTGGTGGTCCCATTGGTACTGGTCGTCAATGGTTTTCTTGGATTCATATAGACGACATTGTGAGTCTAATTATTCAAGCTTTAACAAAACAAACCATGGATGGAGTGTATAACGCTACTGCACCTAATCCTGTTCGCATGAACGATTTAAGCAATACCATGGGGCAAGTAATGAATCGTCCTTCCTGGTTGCCTGTACCTTCTTTTGCCCTAGAAGCGATGTTAGGAGATGGGTCTAAAGTGGTGTTGGAAGGGCAACAGGTGTTACCCAAACATACTTTAGAATCAGGTTTTCGGTATCAATATGCCAATTTAGAATCGGCATTGAGGCAGATTTTATAGCCATACCTTATAGCTTTTATTTTTGAAGAAATACAAACCGCAGAGGTCGCAGAGGATAGAAGGTTTTCTTCTTAACGGGGGTTTTGCTCCCCCGTTATTTGTATATCTTAATTAGACGCTAACAGTTTCTTTGACAGAGCAAAGAGAATTCCGTGTGGCTACCATAGCAGTCACTAGGCGATTCATTTCTTCTTGGGTATGTAGTGCATTGGCGGTAATTCTTAACCGAGGTTTAGCGATAAACCAGATGGGAGATACCCACACGCCATATTCTTCCATCATTTGCCGTGCAAACTGTTTAGGATTTATTTCTTCAGGCATAATCACGGGAATAACATTAGTTTCACCAATGGCGGTAAAACCTTCTGAGAGTAAGCGCGATCGCAAATAACGAGTATTGGCTTGTAGTTGCTGTACTAATTCAGGATTTTGTCGTACCTGACGAATACTTTCTAAAGCTGCTGCTGTCAGAGGTGGTGCTAAGGAAATTGTGCCAATGGAAGTCGGGGAAACATCCAATAAATCAATCAGTTCACGGGAATGACTACTAATAGCTGCCCCTGCTGAAGCCGCAAATTTAGAAAAAGTAGTCATAATAATGGGGATAATTCCCCTTTCTAAAACTGATTGGGTAGTGATACCAAAATGCTCATAAATACCGCCTCCAGTCGCCCCAATTGCCCCACTAGCATGGGCTTCATCCATCACAATCACGCTACCAGGATAATTATCTAGGATATCTAGCATTTGTGGTAAGGGAGCAATATCTCCATCCATAGAAAATACAGCATCAGAAATAACCATAATGCGATCGCCTGGACGTGCATAACGGCGCAATTTTCGCTCTAAATCTCCCATATCACAATGACGATAAGGCTTCACCCGCACATCAGGACTATGGGTAAATACCTTACCAGAACGGTTATCAGCATTCACCACCGCAGAGACTATACAACCATGATTGAGAATATCAGTCAGAATGAGGGTTTCTCTGGTATGACTAAAACCCGGAATATTAATGGCTAAATGACAAAAACCATCCATCAAGGCTTGCATCGCCATCCAAGCATTAACAAATAAATGAGTATATGGTAAATGCTTAAATTCCGATATTTCCTGTTCTAGCTGACGATGAAGATCAATCCGACCACTTAATACAGAACAAGAACTATTAGAAGTCCCATATTGCCAAATTGCATCAACAGCAGCCTGTTTAATCGCTTCCGATTGGACTAACCCTAAAACATCATTGGTACAGAAGGTGAGAAGCTTATGTCGCTTACCTGTCGTCGTATCTTCCACATCCACTAAATTTCCCTGTTTATAATGACAGATAAATTTTTCTGGATAAAGTCCACTCTCATAGAGTGCTTGCATATATTCTTGAACAACTTCCACGTTTTCTCCTTCTCATCCAATGCTGGAGTTTAGTATCATTTTTCATTATTGAACACAAACAGCAGAAGTCCCACATCTCACTCTTAGAAGTGTGGGATGAATGCACGTGAGTGAGGAATTACCCAACGAGCGAAATTGAATACAGTTCAATCAGGATCGTTGGTCAATGACGAATGAATATTTTCTGATTTAAGAGATTGTTGCACAAATTTCTCATATTGACTAATATTCAACCTTTGTAGGGCAATAATAGCTGGATTAATTTCTACGTAATGGCGTTGGGGGTTGGTTAAATAATTACGTTGTTCACTCTCAACCATTTCTACATCTTGATCAAGAAATTTCTTAAATAAGAACTGCCAAATAATTGCCGCTAATTGTTCACGCAGAGATTTAACTAACCATTTTGGTAAGCGAATTTTCAGGAATAATAGAGAAAATGAGCGCGTTTCGGTAGGACTAACAGGCAAACGCATTAAGTATAAAGATGAAACACCCTCTAAAGTGGTATGATAATGGGGATACTGATATTTAATAGTAATAGTTTTTGTTGTTACCTTATCACCTTTATGACTTAAACCAAGAAACTTTGTCAACCAACCTTGGTAAGATACCCGATATTGTGCATTGACTGAATTATGATCTTGAGATAAATTTAGCAAAACAGGATTAAACCAACCTTGTAACCCTCGATGTAAAAATCCATGAAACACATCCATAGTATTTTCATTACAAATAGAAAAATGTGCTTGAAAATGGGCAGGTATTTGTACAACTAACCAGTCAAGATTTTCGTATTCAGGAATGTTAGGTAAAGGAGTATTTTCTGCTAAATTAATATCACCAGGAAAAACCCAAATAATATTATATTTTTCTTGAATAGGATAAAAACGAGTTTTAGCACAGGGAAGCTTTTGTTCTGGTGGCAAATAGGGAATTTTCACACATTCACCATTTTGATTAAATTCCCAACCATGATAAGGACAAACTAAATTATTGTTAGCAACTTCTCCTTTATGCAAATTAACTCCTTTATGGGGACAAGCATCTTCTAAACCATGAAGTTTTCCTTGTATATCTCTATAAATCGCAATTTCTTTTTGCCAAACTATTACTTGTTTAACTTGATTAGGTTGAATCTCTTTTCCCCAAGCCACAGGATACCAGTAATTAAGATTGATGCCGACTTCTCTCACCCGATTTTGGACTTTTTGGCTGGTTAATGTTGGAATTAATTGCATTGTATTATTTTACCAGATAACAATTATTTAAGTGATGCAAATTTGTAGTTTTTTTATAATAAAATAATCTTGGGTAAAATTGAAGATATCAGGTAGTCAAATTGATCATGAATTTACAAAACATTATTACAAGTATAGTATTTTTTATACTTGCTTTTATTTTTGCTAGTTTAGTTGAATACTGGCTACATCGTTTAATGCACTATTCCCCCAGAATTGGTAAACGTCATCGTGATCATCATCGTCGCAATGAAGGACAAGGGGTAATCTGGGAATTTAAAGACTATGTTCAAGGCAGTATTATCTTCATGTGTGTGATGTTTTTTGTCTCTTGTCCTGTGGGTATTGGTTGGTTTTTGGGTAGCATGACTTATGCAGCTTTTTCTGCTTATGCCCATCAATTACAACATGAGAATGCAACAAAATGTTTTTGGATGAAAATGCCAGTTCATTATGTTCACCACAAATATAATCAATGGCATCATAATTTTGGTTTAGGTGTAGATTGGTGGGATCATATATTTGGTACTTATCAACCTATAGAATGGCTAACAGAAGAAGAATTGAATCAACCACAACGAGGTTATTTAGAAATGCGTTGGTGGTAAATCAAAGTTTGTAGTGAGGACTTTATCCCTAAACAAAGTTGGGTTAGTTTCAACAATTTATTAAACCTGTACGAAATCCCCAACTTACAAATTTCTGTACAGAATTAACCAGTATTTCTCAGAAACAAGTTGACGCTGCATCTGAGTTTAGGGAAGTGATGTCAAAATTGACAGATTGGATGAATTTATTTCCTAATTATATATTTTGTTCTTGGGGTAATTATGATAAATCGCAATTTTTACAAGATTGTAAATTTCATAATGTTTCCTACCCCTTTGGGACAGAACACAGAAATATCAAAACAGAATTTTCTGAATATCTGGGTGTTTCTCGTAAGTTCGGCATGGCAGAAGCATTAAAATATTTAGGCATGGAATTACAGGGTACACATCATAGAGGTATTGATGATGCTAGAAATATTGCGGCAATTTACCGTTATATGCAAACTACTAATACTAACTCTATCTAAGAGGGTGTTTGAAAAGTCTCTCATGGTGTATTAAATATTTTTAGATTCCCCTAAATCCCCCTTAAAAAGTGAGACTTTGACTCTAGTTCCCTCCTTACTAATGGGTATTAGGGGATATCTGTAAGTTCCTTCTCAAATAAGGAATAAATTCCTCACTACAAACTTTGAGTAATTCAACCTGTTTTACTTATAACCAAGCGGAAAAATCCTGAACAAAATGAGATAGTGAGATGAGTTTAATTCTTGGATCATTTTTCCCAGCTTCTCGTTCTGCTTGAGTATTATAACCCCAATCTGCTAAGAAAAGTTTGACATGATCTAAATCAGATTGCTGTTGAACTAATTGCAAAGTTTTAAGTCTATCTTCCATAAACCATAAACTCACTGATTGAGTATTTACTTTCTCAATTAATTGCCTTAGAGTTTCATATTTAGGGCGTTTTACTTCCTTGCCAAAAATCCTTTCAGGGGGTAAATTAACACCTTCTTGTTGTAACAATTGCTGAACAAATCGCCCTTCTTTGGTGGTGACAATATATAGCTGAGTTGAACTTGCTAGTGTTATTTTCAGTCTTTCAATTACACCAGGATAGAATTTATGCAAACTTAACCAACCATCTAAATCAGTTTTGATCCATTCATCACGTAAATGATCTAATTGTGTAGAAACTGTTTTGGCTTCTAGGTGATTTGCTGCTAAAATTTGTGGAGTAATATTTGTCCATGATTGCAAAATTTTTTCATCAGAAAACCCCTCGATTAAGGCTTTAATTAAAACAGGCATTTCCCAACCAGTTTCAATTACAGGTCGTAAACGATAGAATCTCAAAGCTAAATCATCTGGTGGTGTGTCATTAGTCTGATGCCAAATTTGGCAATATGTACGCCACGCTACCTCAAAATATTCAATTAGTCCATCGCAAATCACTCCATCAAAGTCTAAGGCCAAAATCGTGGGACTATTTGCTGTCATTGTTGTGAGGGTAAAAACTGCTTTTTTAGCTTAACCGAACTAGGAAATAATTTGTGTGAGATTATGATCTAATTGTGATATCAATTTGTAAGTATTCAGATATGGCATTCCTTCATACCCAGATCCCCAACTTCTGTGATAAATTGATTATTTATGGAAAGAATCAATGAAAGAAGTCGGGAGTGTTTTTGTCTTAGCTTAATCCTTACTATTATATTAACTATAAGTTGCTACTTTTTGACCAACAAGCCAAAGATGAGACACTGCATATTTTAAACATACTGTTTCTTGTTCAGTATGACAAGAAACTTTAAGTGCTTGTGTTTTCAGATCATTTTTGACAAGTTTGGCTTGATATGTATAGAGATTTCCTGTAGGTTTTTCAAAATTTATTTCACCCAGAACTGTATGATTATCTAAACTTTTTTCCAGAATTTTACCGGTTACTTGATAATTAAACCAATCCCATCCTAAGCGCAGTATCAGTTCTTTTTCTAAAATTTGTAGAGGAGTGGGTAATATTCCCCAACCACGATAGATTTTATTCAAGCATTGAATATCACCTGTATGGGTAAGAACTGATTTAAAAGTATCTTGATCTAAAACTCCATAATATCTACTGTGGGGAAAATCTATAGCTGTAGGTGCAAATCTGTGACCTCCAAAGTGACTTGATCTCCAAATTCGGACATGATTTAATTGTAAATTAGCGATCGCATTTTGGGAATGAAAATAAAAGGGGTTGCCATATCTAGCACAACATTGATCATGACTACCATGGGTGCATATTAATATATCTCTGGTAATATGAGATTCTATTTCATAATCAACATTTATACCTGCTAACCATTTATTAACAACTCCAGCTACTTGTTCAATATTTGGTAGCTTAAATTCCTGCTTGCGATATCCCTTACTTAATCCCTCTTGCTGTTGATAAATTAATAGGGTTGTTTCTTCGCTTCTATGGGATTCATCATTAGCAATTAATAAAAACCGAATTGGTAATTTAGCCCGATTGATATTTTCTACTAACATCCGTAAGTTGTCTGGAACCCATTTAGAATTAAATGCTTCGGACATCCAAGGGGTTGGACATTCTACAAGAATATATGTTTGGTAGTTGGTGGCAGTACCAATTATTTCTTCTTGGTTTTGTCGTGAGTTGTCAGCACAAAAAAATTTGTTCATGTAGGTTACTCGATTTGATGGTATTTGGGTAAATATTTAGAAAGTATTTAGAAAGTGTGACGATATGCTGTTTTTTACCAGATTCTAATTTTGGGAAAATTTTCCGGTTAAATAATTATTTTTCACAAAAAATCATAGTTAAAAATACAATATTAAATCATATACATAGAGAAACTTATTTTTATAATGTATTATTTGTAACAACGGTTTGCTAGATCGTAAATTATATGTTAGTTTGTACATATTGCGAAAAATTCTCAATTATTGAGGAAAAAATATAGAGTCTCAGACTCTAAGTTTGTTTAATTCATTTACTTTTACTTTAGCGTAAGTCAATTATTAAAGCAACTTTTTTTATGATTGATCTAAATCCTGTAAAAACAGATTCTTATTTCAATTTACACTTGATAATATCTTACACTCATCATAGTTTAACAAAAATTTATGATTACCACGATTAGATTTATGAATGTTATTAATTAGGTTATATCTAAGTATTCAGCGTGTAGAGACGATAAAATAAAAATGTTTTCCTCCTTGATTATGATAGATCGGGTGGAGTTAGCCATACTCTGAAAATTGTACCTTTGTATATAGACTAAATTGTGATTCATGCAGAAATATCTTATATCTTAACAGTGAAGATAGTTCCATAATGAACGACAAGGAAATAATTTTTCAAGTAATAATGGTAAATGGCTGATAGTAGTTTCCTGAATCCCCTATTTTAAATTATATGACATTAATTTTAGCTCTGGATTTTGGCGGTACAAAATTGGCGGCAGCAACAGTTCAAGCGGGTGCAAAAGAGTGGTTAGATCATGATTCACGCTTTTCGCCGAACAATGGAGATGCTTTAGATGATTTAGAAATCATGCGATCGCTCATTGATGCCGTATTAAAAGGGAAAAAGCCAGATGCCATCGGTGTTAGCTTTGGTGGTCCAGTAGATGCAACCACAGGTTTAGTCCGTCTATCCCACCACGTTCCTGGATGGGAAAATGTTCCCCTCAAACAAATATTAGAAGAAGATTATCAAGCACCTGTAAGTATAGATAATGATGCTAATGTTGCCGCCGTTGGTGAACAACGCTTTGGGGCTGGACAGGGATATGACAGCATATTTTATATTACCATTAGCACCGGCGTAGGTGGAGGGTGGATACTTGATGGTAAACCCTGGCGCGGTGCATTAGGAATGGCGGGAGAAATTGGTCATATAGTAGTAGATCCTAGAGGACCATTATGCTTATGTGGAAAACGAGGCTGTGTAGAACGTTTTGCTTCTGGTCCCTACATGGCGCAAAATGCCCGTGAAATCCTCGAAAATGAACCACTTAGCAACGATGGTAAGGTCAGAGGCGAGATATTGAGATATTTAACAGGTAATGATCTTAACTTAATTACAGGTAAAGTAGTCAGTACCGCTGCCAGTTACGGCGACGAAATAGCACAAGAGGTATTATACAGAGGCGCGTGGGCTTTGGGAGTAGGTATTGGCAACGTAGCCAACCTCATGAACCCCCAACGTTTTGTTTTAGGTGGCGGAGTCACCAAAGCAGGTGATAATTTCTGGACTGTACTAAGAAAAGTAGCCAGAGAAACCGCATTACCAGAGGTAAATTTTGAAGTTGTTCGCGCCTTGTTGGGTGATGATGCACCTTTGTGGGGGGCGGTCGCTTTAGGTTTAAATACTTTGGATTAAGGAATATATAAATAGAGAACAGGGAATAGGAAATAAATAAGGGCAACCACGGTGGGTTTGCCCCTAAATATTGATTCTTAAATATTTGCCTGTTGTCTTTGGTAAAGTGACCAATACAAACCCTTTTGTTTTAACAACTCTAAATGTGTTCCTCGTTCAGCAATAATTCCCTTTTCCATGACTAATATTAAATCAGCACGTTTGAGGGGGGCAAAACGATGGGCAATTAAAAACACAGTGCGGTTAGAAGAAACATTTTGCAGATTTTGTAAGACTTGTTGTTCGGTTTCACTATCTAAAGCACTGGTAGCTTCATCTAATATGAGAACTGGTGCAGAAGCAAGAAATAATCTGGCTAAAGCTATGCGTTGTCTTTGTCCTCCAGATAATGCTGTACCTCTCTCACCAACGTTATTTTCATAACCATAAGGTAACTGACTAATAAAGTCATGGGCAACTGCTAATCTGGCAGCTTCTACAACTTGTTCCGCGCTAATATCTGGATTTCCTAAAGTGATATTTTCTAAGATTGACCCATTAAATAAAAAGTCTTCTTGGAGAACTACACCTATTTGTTGTCTCAAAGATGCTAAGTCAGCACTTTTGATATCAAATCCATCAATTAATATTCGTCCTGACTCAATTTGATAAAGTCTTTGTAAGAGTTTAGAAAGGGTACTTTTTCCCGACCCACTACGTCCGACAATACCGACAAATTGCCCTGGTTTAACATCAAAAGAAATTCCTTTTAATACGGGTTCTGTATTGGGACTATAGCGAAAGAAAACTTGCTCAAAATTAACTTCACCTTTGAGAGTTGGTAATACTAAACCTGTTCCGGCTTCTGTTTCTGGGGCTGCGTTAAGAATATCACCAATTCTATCTACTGATAGTAAAACTTGTTGAAGATTTTGCCACAGTTGTACTAATCTTAGTAGAGGACTAGTGACTTTCCCAGATAACATTTGAAAGGCGATTAATTGACCAATGGTAATTTGATGATCAATAACTAATTTTGCCCCAAACCAAAGGATAATTAGTGTAGAAAAGTTAGTGAGAAAATCACCAATATTACTACTAATATTAGATGTGGTAGAGGCTTTAAAACTGGTACGAATAAAACGGGCAAATAAACCTTCCCATCTTTCCCTTGCTACTGGTTCAGCTGTATGGGCTTTAACTGAATGAATACCGGTAATGGTCTCTACTAAAAATGATTGACTGTCTGCACTTCTGTTAAAGGTTTCATTTAGCCAATTGCGTAAAATTGGTGTAGCAAAAATGGTTAAAGTTGCAAATAAGGGTAATACAGCTAAGGCAACAAAAGTGAGGGGAATATTATAATAAAACATCAATGCCAGGTACACGACAGCAAAAATACTATCAAGAATTACTGTTAAAGCTGTACCTGTGAGAAATTGGCGAATTTGTTCTAATTCCTGGACTCTGGCAACCGTATCTCCCACTCGGCGCGACTCAAAATAAGCCAAAGGTAAACGCATTAAGTGGCGAAAAAGTTGGGCTGATAAACTCAAATCTAAACGCCGGGCAGTGTGGGTAAATATGAATAGCCGCAGCATACCCAGGATAGATTCAAATATAGCAACTAATAAGAGAGCGATCGCCATCACATCCAAAGTGGCTAAACTCTCCTGTACCATCACTTTATCAATGATGACTTGGGTAATTAATGGTGCAGCTAAACCCAATAATTGCAACGTAAAGGAAGCTAATAAAACCTCACCTAATAACCCGCGATATTTCCAAACGGACGGTATAAACCAAGCTAAATTAAATTTCTCTTGTTGTGAAATTAATTCAGCTTGCCATAATGTCCCATCCCAAAAATTTTCAACTACAGATTGAGGTAAATTCTCACAAATATAATCAGGATTTTGGGGATTAGCAATAATTAAATTATTACCTTCAATTCCATAAACAACAACCCAATTAAATTGAAAATTTTCGTCCGGCTGCTGTCCTTGATTCCATAATAATAAAGCCGGAAAAGATAATTGGCGTAATTCACTCCAACTAACCTGTAGTTTTCGCAATACTAACCCTAATTTTTCTGCCGCTTCTACCAAATTTTTCGGCTTTTGTCCCCGCAATTGACGTTGTACCCATTCCAACTGCACAGGATTTTCTAAATATTGGGCTACCATTGTTAAACAAGCTGCACCTGCATTCCTACCTCCGACAAAGGGATAGTTAGAAACTATCGGTTGGGGAGGTATAGAAGAAGATGGAGAAATAGGAGAATTAGGAATTGGTAAAACCGGTTCTATCTCCTCTACATCTGTAGAATTTTTCCAAAATCCATCAATTTGCGAATTAAGAAAATTTGTCCATAATTTTGCATTCCAACACACTACAATTACTTCCTTACTAGCAGCTACAGCTTTACAATTAGTAAATAATGGTTGACAAACACCAAACCAATTACCTACTTCTAAAGTTGCTAATGGTTTACTTTCTCCCTCTTCTCGTAAACGGACTTTACCAGTAACAATTAAAAACTGTTCCTGACTGAGTTCTTGTGACCAAATTTTTTCCCCAAGTTTATAGTGACGAATTTCCGATTTCTGTTTTAATTCGCTTTGTTGTTCAGAATTTAGAAAAGATAGAGGCGGTTGATTCCAGGGTAAATTGTTTAACACATTTATTGATGAAAGATGATAATGAAGATATTTTAATTAACTTGAATTTTCACTGTTAAATTTTGAATTTTCTCCCCTAACCATTGATCAAATAATTCATTTTGTAGTGATTGTTTTAATTGAGGATCATCTAAAGATGCTGGGATAATTTGTTCTAATCTAAATAAAGCAAAACGCCCTTCTATTTCCATGGGTTTAATCACTTGTCCGGGAGTAGTTGCATCTATGGCCGCACGCAAAATATCCGGTATAGTTCCTCGACTAATTGGCCCCATCATGCCATTGAAAACTCGTTCATCTGCTAATGAATACTCTTTAGCTAATTCTTCAAAACTACTACCTTCTTCAATTTGAGTTTGTAGTTCTTCTGCTAGTTCTTGACTATCCACTAAAATTCTTGAAAGAACCACTCTATCTAAGTAAATCTTTCTTTCGATAAAGTATTCTGGTAATTTTGATTCTGTGATTAAGGATTTAAGTTTTTCTAATTGAAATCCAAAGGTAACAGATGTATGAAAAGTTGTATAATCTGTACCATTATTGGTTAGCCATTCTTGAAACTTCTGCTGATCATTTAATTTATTTTTAAGACGGAAATCAATAATTGTCTGTTCAATGAATGCAGAACTAATCTCTATATCTGTTCTAGCATTAATTTCTTGTTCAATTACGTGCTGACGTAATACATCACTAATAAAATTACCCAATTTACCAGATATTTGTAGATATTTAACTACTTCAGCAATGGTAATTTCTTGGTTGTTGACAGTTAAAAAAGATGAAGATTCCATGAACTAATTGTGATAAAACTAAAACATCTATAAGACTTTCCATTAAATAACAGGGAAAACAGTAGAAAATAATATCTATTAATCATGAAGATTCGATAAATTATAGCAGAAGGTAAGAGACAAGCATCTCGACTCCGCTTGATAACCGTCAAAAGGCAAGAGTGAAACCCTGATTATTATTAGGGTTGAAGGATCAATAGTGTTCTAATTATCTTGACTACAGCTATAAATATGTAATTAGTAGCAGGTAATAAAATATCCTAGTTTTTGGACAAAAAGTAAACTAAATAATTTTAGATGATGATTATTTTAAAATCTGTAAGCAGGATAACAAAAATAAAAATGTTGGGGTTCCTTCTGTCAACCCAACTTACAAATAATTAGATTTTAGTGAACAATTAAACAAAGATTGTTTGGTAAATTAAACCTAGTATAATGGCTACACTTGCACCAATAAAGGTATTAAAAATATTCACAACTTCATTGGTTAGCCAAGTATATTTAGATTGCAAAGTTGCACCGATAACACTTTCTAAATTGGTGGCGATAAATGCGGCGATGATACTCCAAATAATACCTAGAGGATTAATTAAATTCACTCCCCAACCAATAAGTGCGATCGCTATTGATGCTACCATACCAGCTAATGTTCCTTCTAAACTGACCGCCCCTTCTGTACCTCTGGGAACTGGTTGCAATGTGGTAATTAAAAAGGTACTTTTACCATAGGCTTTACCCACTTCACTGGCGGTAGTATCAGAAAGTTTCGTGCTAAAACTGGCAACATAACCCAAACATAGTAAATATTTAAAATCAGGTAAAAACAATACTCCCAAGGCGCACAAAGCCGCTATTAAAGCAGAACCCCAAACATTTTCAGGACCCCTTGCACCGGATCTTTTTTCCGCAATTCCGGCGGCTTCTTTTTCTGCCATACCAATGCGCGTTACCCCAGAACCAACAATAAAATAAAACACTACCACTAGATATCCTTGCCAACCTAGTGTTCCCCAAATGATTATTCCCAATAACCCAGCATTCAGTATCCCTGCCGGGGTGAGCAATTTTTTGGGAATAATTGCGACTATTCCTAGTAAAATTGCATTTAAGCCTACTCCCATTAACCAGGGATTAATAGAATCTATTAAAGATAACATCTGTGATCAATTATGAGTATTTTCAGATTTTTATGCTAATGTTATGATTTTATCCTCTTTTACCACAGATTTATCGTAATTTTACTTCTTCGCTTTTATTTGTTAAACAGCTTTGTTTTAGCTATAAATGGACAAGAAAGCTGTTCTTAGGATTAATCAGCAATACCAAATATGCAAATTATAGAATAATTTGCTGTTTCATTGCTTGTTGTACTACTTCAATATTTAATTCTAATGCTTCCGCAATTTTTTCTACACTCAACCCCATTTTTAAAAGACGAGGTATGATTTCTAGCTTTGTTTCTTCCTCAACTTCTTCCTTAACTTCTTGATAAAATCTGGTTTGTCGCTATTCTGTTAATCCAAACATTGCTTCTAACTGCTGACGGGTATAGGTGGAAAACTTGTAAATTAGCATCCTTTCTACTAATTCTAAAAGATAACGACTGTTGGACGCATCTGCTTGTTGTACCAAACTGATTAAACTTCTCGCTGTTTCTACTGGTTCATCTTCTGGTGCAACTACTAATTTAATCATTCCTAAACCAATGGAAGATGATGTATCTGTTAATTCATCCAAATAAATTACATGGATTTGTCCATTTTGCAGTGAAGTTTGATAAGCAAAAGGAATACCTAGATCAAGACTACGTTTAGGCTACAATACTACAGCTTGCCATTTTTTATCAGGTTTATACTGGTTCAAATATAGGAATACTTCAGTAATTGATCGCCAGTATGAGTTATCATGATCTTGAAATTGAACTTCGACAAAATAAATCGGATCTTCTGGGTATTCTGGTTTGGGTAGAAATATACCATCTATGCGTCGTGCTAGTTCTTTGATTTCCACTGATGAAAATTCATAGTGTGTAGCTAGTTGGGGTGGTTTTTCCAGCCGTTCAAATAAGACGCTGGGGAGGTTTTGTAGCAGGGTGTAAAATATGGTGTCTGTTTTCATTTTTGGTCAATAATTTTTACCAATTGACAAAATTAAGTTACATAACTTAACTTCATAATTTTCGACAGAAAAATCGCGTTATAATTAGTGATACAATAATTATGCAGTATAATTGTACTATATAAATCAGAAATTAGTATTTTTGTTGAGAGAGGCAATATGAAAGCAGAGCTTCTCAAAAGGTTTTTTAGGGCGATCGCCAGTTCAGATCAAGAAGCGATTGACAAATTAACATATCTGGTTATAGAAGAAGAACGCAGCAAAGGACATACTCTTTTAGCTGATCAGTTAGAAAATATTACCAAAAAGAAGCCAAAACAGAAACCTGTTGAAACGGTTAAACCTGCTGTATCAGCACCAGAAAAACTACAGGGTTTAAGTGAACTACCAACCAGTAAGCGATTTAATCTTCCTTTGGTAACGACTATACCAAGGGAAAAATTACGTCATTACATGGTATTACCTGAAAATATTGAAAAGCGTTTTCAAAGAATTGAACGTGAATATGCAGCAAGAGATAGACTAGCTCATCATGGACTGCGTTACAGACAAAAAATTCTTCTCTATGGACCTCCTGGGTGTGGAAAAACATTAGGTGCGGAACGTTTAGCTTGGAATACAGGTTTACCACTTTTGAAAGTGCGGTTTGATGCTATGGTTTCATCTTTTTTAGGTGAAACTGCGAGTAATTTAAGATTAATATTTGAAGAAGCTGCAAAAAATCCTTGTTTGTTATTTTTAGATGAATGTGATTCTCTTGCTAAATCAAGAGAAGATAATCAAGAAATAGGAGAGATAAAAAGAGTAGTTAATACATTTTTACAAATCTTAGATGAATATGAACCGACCTCTGGGCTTTTAGTTGCTGCAACTAACTTAAATAAATCTTTGGATACAGCTTTATGGAGAAGATTTGATGATGTGATAGCAGTACCCAAACCGGGAGAACAAGAGCTAGAATTTATACTAAAAGAAACACTATCTGCAATTGAAGTAGGATCTATCAACTGGACGAAAATTATTGAACAGATGAGAGATTTTTCTGCTGCTCAAGCTGTTAGAGTTGCTCAAGATGCAGCTAAAAGAGCAATTTTGGAGCGAGAAGAATTAGTGATTCAAGAACACTTAGAAGAAGCGATCGAGGAAATCAAGGTTTCTTAGTTTGTTGAAAATTCAATTTTTGGTGTTAGGAGAAAAAAATGGTAGAAAGTTCTCAGGGTTTTCCACATATTAACCTCACGCTTACACACAAAGAACCAGCTAAATCTCTAGGTGGAGGCAGTAGTAAAGAAACTCAAACAGAGATTAATAAAAACAATCGTCAAGGACATGGAAGCAAAATTAAAAACATAGTTTCTTCCGTAGTGGATGATTGGCGAACATTCAAAGAAGAACAAGAGAAAGAAGAACAAGAAAATAAGCAATCTACTCTTCCCGATGCCATAACTTTAATATTAGAAATTGACACAGAAACCTTTGATTTAGATGATTTGAGGACTTCAGATATAGCAATCATATCAGAGTTAGAAGACGGATATATTATTGGTGCATCAGCAGATACTAACCTTAGTGAACTACAAAAGAAAATAGAAAATTTTATAAATAATCAAACAGGTGGCGGTGTAATCGCCAAAATTTTGAATGTTCTTGATAAACATCAACATCCAGAATTTATTTTATCTCCCAGTTTA
Source organism: Cuspidothrix sp. (assembly GCA_046080565.1). GTDB lineage: Bacteria > Cyanobacteriota > Cyanobacteriia > Cyanobacteriales > Nostocaceae > Cuspidothrix. The sequence continues at coordinate 27,440 of JBJTUF010000087.1, forward strand.
TTAGAGAAATGGGATCAAATAAGAGATAACCAAATTTATGTAGTTGAAGTAGGTATATCATGTTTAGGAACTAAAACTAAATTACCTGAATATCCAGAGCAGAAAAATTATAAAAATCCTGAAAATTATGTTAAAGCAATCAATAAATGGATTGAGAATCGTGATCTAACCTATCAACAATGGGATGACTTAGCATCAGAAAGGCAAGAAGATTTATTAAACTTCCTTAACAATCCTAAGTATCATTATGAAATTTTAAGCAGCTTTGTAGATGATACTCCTCAATTTTCTAGAGTACCTGATAGTTTTTCATGCCTAATTCAAATCTCTGGCTTAGGATTAAAGGATTTAGTATTTAATTTTCCTTATGTTTTTGAAGTACCCGAACAAGAGAATATTTATGAACCAATTTTACCTGATAATGAAATATATGGATATGAAAATTACTCATTTA